>JANLQT010000371.1:0-28736 GCA_031368035.1 Rhodobacterales bacterium
GATGACAGTCGCCTCGCTGACGAACTACCCGACCACAAGGTCAGACGCATAGGTGATGGTAGAGGCACCGGCGGCTGCGGGACGCGGCTGCAGGACGCGGCTTCGGCAAGCGCCAGCATCACGGCGGCGAACAGGACGTACCGACCGGGTGATGACAGTCTTATGGTCGCTTCTGATGCGCGTTACGCTCGATCTGCGGGGCAGGATTGCAAGCCGCCCCCAAGCAGGTGGCCTGACCAGATGGGGCGGACTGATGAATATCAGGAGTGTCGGAAATTATTTTCGACTCAGAAAAATGCCGATCAGGCAGGCAAGCAAGGCCCGGAAAACCGGGGCCGTTCGGGCAGACTTTGGGCGCCGCATGCGGCTGTCCATGGGCGTAGGCAAGGCCCGCCTCCAAAGGCGGGCCATGGCCGGGTCCTGCGCCCCGCGCCCTGCCTGACGGGCAGCGCGGTGGATGCGGCAGGCAGATATCAGAGGCGGCGCACAGAGTTGCCGCCGCGGATGATGTTGCGGATCAGCATCGCCACGCCCTGATGCATCGCTTCCAGTCCGTCGCCTGTGGGGGCGTCTTCATGGGTTGTCGCCGCATCCTGAAGGATGCCGATGATCTTGTGCTCGGGAATGATTTTCAAATCATTCAGGGCCAGAAGCAGGGACTCGCAGATGGTCAGTGCGGCATTGCCGGGAATGTCTTGTGAGTTTGGCATGTGAGATCAACTTTCTGACGAGATTGGGACGGGGCCTTGCTTGGAATTGCCACGCCTCTGCGGGTCACTATGCCGGTTGACGATCCGAGCGGGCTTACCTGAGGCAGCGTTTGGGCCTGAAGGTGCTGCCCGACGCGGCAAAATCGACGCGGCTTGCGGGCAGCGGCTTGGGTGCTGCGGGGTGTGGGCTTGCGCGGTGCGGCTGGGGTTCACAAGACTGGCATCGGCCCGGGCATCCCTGGCGCATCGGGAACAATCCGGCGCGCGGGGCGTTATTTCCTGCTGACCGGGGCAAGGCGCCTTGTGAGAAGTACAACAGGAGCAAGTTCAATAGTAACCACTATGATGCGTGGGCTGCTGGTTTCAACCTTTCTGATCTGCGCGGTTCCGGGATTTGCCGAAACCGGTGTGACGGTCGCGCCCGGCACGATGACCGCGACCGCGATGGGCATGGCCATGGTCGATGCCAAGGGCATGCCGCTGTACACGCTTGAAACCGATATGGACGGAAAATCGTCCTGCAATGGCGATTGCGCGGCGAAATGGCTGCCGGTGCCGGTGGCGGAAGGGTCCATGCCGATCGACGACTGGTCTGTGGTCGTGCGCGATGACGGCACCCGGATGTGGGCCTACAAGGGCCAACCGCTGTACACGTTTGTCGATGACAAGACCCCCGGCCAGGTCACCGGCGACAACATGGACGGCTTTCATCTGGCGATCTGATCTGCCGGCGCAGGTCTGCTCCATTGGCCAGGCGGGGTGGGTTGCAAAACCCACCCGGCTCTGGGTCAAGTGCGGCGCAGGCGGTTCAGTCTTGGCGCGTGCCGGGCGAAGATGGTCTAGTCGGCGCAGGCAAATTCGCGCAGGTCCGCTGGCGCGACCGGCGGGGCCATCGGTTCATCTGCGGGGGCCATGTCAAGCAGTTCGGCAAGGATCGCCCGGGCACGGTTGACCCGGCTTTTCACCGTGCCAACGGGCAGGGACAGGGCAATGGATGCCTCTTCATAGGAAAACCCCAAGACACAAACCATCGAGACCACAGCGCGGTGGTCGGAAGTCAGTTGCGAGAAGGCCACCATGAATTCCCGCATCGCCAGAGCGCCATCATGCGACGGGAGAATCAACAATCGACCGACAAAGATCCCATCGGAATCAGAGACTTCGCGCCACCGCTTGCGCAGACCGGAGTAATAGGTGTTGCGCAGGATGGTGCAAAGCCAGCCGCGCAGATTGGTGCCGGGCGTGAACGAGTTGAAATGGCTCCAGGCTTTTTCAACCGTGTCCTGCACCAGATCGTCGGCCTGGTCCGGACTGCGGGTCAGGGCGAGCGCAAAGGCGCGCAGCCCCGGCAGATGCTGAACGATTTCGTCTTGGGGTCTGGGAAAAGCCAGGGTCAAAATCTATTCCTTCTTGGCAGCAAGCGGACGGCACGGGGCAAAACCGCCCGAAACCGCCCGCGCCGAACACGCGGGAGGGCCCCTTTGACAGGGACCGTGAAAGATTGGAGTGCGGCAAGATCAGGCACCCCGGGGGGGTGCCTTGCGCTGACCGCAGCCTTCGTCCTGATGCGGCACAACCATGAGGGGCGAGATTTGCGCCAACCCGGTTGGCCCCAGGGGAGGTTGGATGAGATGATCTTGGCCGGATCAGCCCTGCGCTGCGCTGATCTGCGTTGGTATCCTCAATCATTTTCTGCGTGACCGTATCGGGGCGAAACGCTGGGCGCGGGGCCGCTGTCCGGCCCCCGCCACGGCCTTGCAAGCGACGCACGCTCATCACGCTTTGGCATGCGGCGGAACCAAACCGGACGCCTGGCGTTTGAGACAGGCAACCGGCGCGCCCCACCGGCGGCTGCAGCGTTCGCCCCCGTGCGGCCTAGGAAGCTTTGTGTTTCACAACGTAAATCTGCTGGCAGTTGCGACTGCGGTTCCGGCCAACATCGTCAGCCAGCGCGAGGCGGCCAAAGTGGCGCATGAAACCTTTTCGGCGCGGATTGATGACTTTGAGCGGCTGGTGAAAGTCTTTGAAAGCTCGGGCATCCTGCGCCGGCATCTGGTGCGCCCTTTGGACTGGTATCTGAAGCCGCTGGGCTGGTCAGAGCGCAACGCAGCCTATCTTGAAGGCGCCTGCGCGCTGTTTGTGGAGGCCGCGGCCAAAGCGCTGGCTGAGGCGGGCAAGCTGGCATCGGATGTAGATACGGTGGTGACGGTGTCCTCGACCGGACTCGCAACGCCCGGCATTGACGCGCGCGTGGCCGAACAGATGGGCTTTCGGGCGGATGTAGAGCGGGTGCCGGTGTTTGGTCTGGGATGCGCGGGCGGCGTCACGGGCCTTGGGCTTGGCGCGCGGCTGGCGCAATCGCGGCCGGGCAGTTGCGTGCTGGTCGTGGCGGTCGAGTTGTGCTCGGTGGCGTTCCGCATGGACAAGCTGACCAAGGAAAACATCGTCGCCACGGCGCTGTTTGCCGATGGGGCGGCGGCCTGTGTCCTGCAATCTGGCGCCAGGGGTCTTGCCTCGGTCGAGATGACGGGCCAGCACACCTGGCCCGGCACGCTGGATATCATGGGATGGAACGTCGATGACACCGGGTTGGGCGTGATCTTCGACCGCGCAATTCCGCCCTTTGCCGAGGCCAACATCGGCCCTGCCGTCGCCAGCATTCTGGCCAGAGCCGATCTGGTGCCGGCAGATGTGGACCGGTTTGCCTGCCATCCGGGCGGCGCCAAGGTCATCACGGCGCTGGAGCGCGCTTTGTCGCTGGATCAGGGCGCGCTGGACATCGAGCGCAAGGTTCTGGCGGATTTCGGCAACATGTCGGCCCCGACGGCGCTGTTCGTGCTGGAGCGGCTGGTGGCGGAAGGTTTGCCGCAGCGCACCTTGCTGACCGCGCTTGGCCCCGGGTTCACCGCAAGCTGCGTGTCGTTGCAGGCTGCGGCATGACACCGGCCGCGGTCCTGCTGGCGTTTGTGACCTTCAGCAGGCTGAGCGAGTTGTGGCTCGCGCGCCGAAACACCGCAAGGCTGCTGGCGTCGGGCGGGGTCGAGGTCGCGCCGGGCCATTATCCGTTCATCGTGCTGATGCATGCATCCTGGCTTGCCGCGCTGTGGGTCCTTGGCCGCAACAACCCGCTCGATCTGTTCTGGCTTGGCACTTTGGTGGCACTGCAAGCCGGGCGGGGCTGGGTGCTTTGGACTCTTGGCCCCCGCTGGACGACGCGGATCATCACTTTGCCAGGCGAGACCCTGGTTTCAACCGGCCCGTTTCGTTTCCTCCGGCATCCGAATTATGCAGTTGTGATCGGCGAGATCGCGGTTCTGCCCTTGTGTCTTGGCCTGCCGTGGGTGGCGCTGATCTTCACTGTCCTAAATGCGCTGGTGCTGAGTGTGCGCATCAGCGCCGAGAATGCCGGTCTGGCCGAGGCGCGCTCGCATGTCACTGGGTGACCCTGCAAGCGCATCGCCGGTGCGCCTTGCCACCTGGGCCGGCTTTGTCGCCATGTGCATCGGCATGTTCATGGCGATTCTGGATGTGCAGATCGTCGCCACATCGCTGCCGAACATCCAGGCGGGTCTGGGCATCGCACCTGACCAGATGAGCTGGGTGCAGACCGCCTATCTGATCGCCGAGGTCATCGCGATTCCGCTGACCGGGCTGCTGATGCGGATCTTGACCATGCGCTGGCTGTTCGTCCTGGCACTGTCGGTGTTCACCCTGGCGTCCATCGGCTGCGCCGCGTCGGGCAGTTTCGGAGTGTTGATCGGCTGGCGTGTGGTGCAGGGGTTTGCGGGGGGCAGCCTGATTCCGGCGGTGTTCTCGGCCGTGTTCCTGCTGTTTCCGCTGCGCCGACAGGGTCTGGCCACCACGATTGCGGGCGTGCTGGCGGTGCTGGCCCCGACCGTGGGGCCGGTGGTTGGCGGCTGGATCACCCAGACCTATTCCTGGCACTGGCTGTTCTTGATCAACGTGCTGCCGGGCATTGCCGCGGGATGCGCCGCAGCCGCGCTGTTGCCGCGCGATCGCGCCCAGCCGGCGCTGGGGCGGCTGAGCGACTGGGTGTCGATCGGGATGATGGCGGTGGCGCTGGCGGCGCTGGAAATTGCGCTGAAAGAGGCGCCGCAGCGGGGCTGGACCTCGGGGTTTGTGCTGGGGCTTCTGGTCCTGTCGGCGGTCAGTGCGGCGGGCTTTGTCCGGCGCAGCCTGACCGGGGCGCGGCCGGTGGTGGATTTGCGCAACTTTGCCGACCGGAACTTTGCGGTCGGCTGCATATTGAGCTTTGTGTTGGGCATTGGCCTGTTTGGCTCGGTCTATCTGATGCCGGTTTTTCTGGCCTTCACGCGCGGCCACAATGCCTTGCAGATCGGCACGGTCATGCTGGTCACGGGGGTCGCGCAACTGGTGATGGCGCCGATTGCGGTGGCGCTGGAGCAGAGGGCCGATGCGCGGATCCTGACGGCTTTCGGCTTTGGCCTGTTTGCCGTCGGGCTGGGGCTGAGCGGGTTTCAGACCCCGCAAACCGATTTTGACGGGATGTTCTGGCCCCAGGTCCTGCGCGGTCTGGCGATCATGTTTTGCCTGTTGCCGCCGACACGGCTGGCACTGGGTCATCTGGCGCTGGACCGGGTGCCGGATGCGAGCGGCCTGTTCAACCTGATGCGCAATCTGGGCGGGGCCATCGGTTTGGCGCTGATCGACACGGTGATCTATACCCGCGCGCCGGGACATGCCGAGAACCTGCTGGCACGGCTGCAGACGGGTGACGTGGATGCCGCGAGTTTTCTGGGGATACCGCCTGCGATGATCGCGGCCCTGCCGCCCGGCCCGCTGGACAGCCAGACCCAGGCGCTGCTTGCCCCCCTGCTGGAGAAGGCCGCGCTGACGGCGGCGATCAACGACGCCTGGCTGATGATCGCGGTTCTGACCGTCGCCGCGCTGTTTTGCGTTCCTTTCGCGCGGTCCAATCTCAAGGGCGCGGCACCGCGCGCTGCCTGACGTCATGACAACCGCTAGAAGGGGGGATTCGCATGCAAACGGACATCGCAGCACCAGGTGACGACGGGGCTTTGACAGAAGCCCCCCCGCTTCACGGCGTGAACCCGATCGAGTTGACCGCAATCCGCCGCACGTTGGGGATGATCCTGATCGTGCTGCTGACCATCGGTTTCTATTTTGCCAAAGAGGTGGTGCTGCCGCTTTTGATGGGCACGCTGATTGCCTTGACGCTTAGCCCGGTGGTGCGCAGCCTGCATCGCTTCGGGCTGACACCGGCGGTCACGGCGACGGCGATGATCCTGGGGCTTGCCGGCTTTGCAGGCGGCGCTGCGCTGCTTGTCAGTGGCCCGGTTTCGGGCTGGATCAGCGATGCGCCCCGGCTTGAAGCCGAGTTGCAGGTCAAGCTGCATGCGCTGTCCTCGTCGGTGGCCATGGTGCAAAAAGCCTCCGATCAGGTGGACAAGCTGACCACGGGCAGCGCCGACCCCGAAGTGCAGAAAGTTGCCGTGCAATCGCCGGGGCTGTTGACGCTGGCGGTCAGCAATGCGGCGTCGATCCTTTCGACCACATTGGTCACGCTGGTGCTGGCGCTGTTTCTGCTGGCGTCGGGCGATCTGTTCTATGTGAAGCTGATCGACGCCTTTCCGCGTTTCGGCGACAAGAAGCGCGCGCTCAGGATCGTTTACGGGATCGAGCAAAGCGTCTCGCGCTATCTGCTTTTGGTCACGGCGATCAACGCGGTGCTTGGCGCGGTGATCGGCGCGGGACTGTGGCTGATCGGTATGCCCGAGCCGCTGGTCTGGGCATTCGTCGCCTTCTTCGTGAATTTCCTGCCCTATATCGGCCCGCTGCTGGGTGCCGCCCTTGCGACGGCCGTGGCGGTGGTCAGTTTCGACCATCTGGGTCATGCCGCCTTGGCCCCGGTGATCTATCTGACCGCCACATCCATCGAGGGGCAGTTCATCACGCCGGTGATCCTGGGCCGACAGCTGGAGCTGAACACGGTTTCGGTGTTTGTGACCGTGGTGTTCTGGGGCTGGCTTTGGGGCATTGCCGGGGGGCTGCTGGCCGTGCCGTTTCTGGTTTGTCTGAAAGTCATTTGCGACAATGTCGCGCCGATGGCGACGCTGGGAAGTTTCCTGAGCGCCGCCTCGTCCCCGCAAAGCGCGGACCGTTAGGACGCGCGGCGCAGGCGTGCCTTGGGCGCTGCAACCGGGCCGCATCGGGCCCGGTTGCAGCACCCGGCAGACCCCGCCTACTTCCCCGTTGCGCGCAGCATCCAGGCGGCCTTTTCATGAAAGCCGCTGCGGCGCGTGATCAGATCCACGGTCACCGGGTCCTTGTGCTTGTCGGCCAGGGCAATCAGCCCGTGCATCCGCTTGGCCACCATCTCGTGGTCCGAGGCGAGGTCTTCGACGATCTCGACCGCCGTGGGCAGCGACTTCGGGTCTTTGACCACCGAAGCCTCGATGATCTCGCTTAGCCGGAACGGGGTCAGCTGGCCAAGGGCGCGGATGCGTTCGGCAATCTCGTCCGCGGCGTCGAACATGTTGGCATACTGGCCGTCGGTCAGCATGTGGACCGAGAAGAACAGCGGCCCTTCGACGTTCCAGTGGTAGGCATGGGTCTTGAACACCAGACGGTAGGTGTCCGCCAAAGCCTCGGTCAGCCCCTTTGCCACGGGTTTGACATCCAGCACGCCGGTATTCACCGCATCGGGTTTCGGAACGACTTCCATCACATTGGCCATGATCTATCCTTGGGTTGTGGCGCCCGTTGCCGCGCACTGCAGCCAGGCGGGTCCGGCCCGTGACGGGCGCGTGCCAGACAACGTTTTGCGTGGCGGGCGGGTTCCGGTCTTGGCCAGCGGGAAACCCCGAGATCGGCCATTTCCCGCTTGCGTCAGGCCCCCAGCTCGAGGGTCAGGTGACCGTGCAGGCGCGCGATGGGAAGCTGAAGCACACCGTCCTGACAGGCCAGCGTTTCGCCGTTCAGAACAGCGGTGCGGACATGCCGGCCCGTGCGGAGCGGGTTCAGGATGCGCACCACGCAGGGGCCCGGACCAAGGCGCAGGTGCAGCTCGATCTCGGGCCAGTCGCTGGCAAAGCAGGGGGCAAACCGCACCACATCCCCGGCCCGGGTCAACCCGGCCAACCCTTCGATCCCCGCGCGGTACATCCAGCCCGCAGCGCCGGTGTACCAGGTCCAGCCGCCCCGGCCGGCGTGGGGCGCGGTGGAATAGACATCGGCGGCCACCACATAGGGTTCGACCTTGTAAAGCGCCGCTGCATCGGCGCTGGCGGAGTGGTTGATCGGATTGAGCAGGGCGAACAGCTCATGCGCTGCATCGCCATGGCCAAGCCGGGTCTGCGCCAGGATCGCCCACATGGCGGCGTGGCTGTATTGGCCGCCATTCTCGCGCAGGCCAGGGGGATAGCCCTTGATATAGCCGGGGTCATGCGCGGTGCGGTCAAAGGGCGGGGTGAACAGCAGGGCCAGTCCCGGCACGATCAGGTGGTCAGTCACCGATTGCATCGCCTGGGCCGCCCGCGCCGGGTCTGCGGCCCCCGAAAGCACCGCCCAGGACTGGGCAATGGAATCGATCCTGCACTCGTCCGAAGTGGCCGAGCCAACAAGGGTGCCATCGTCAAACGTGCCGCGCCGATACCAGGCGCCGTCCCAACCGTCGCGCTCGATGGCGTGCCGCAGGCGTTCGGAATGATCACGCCAGCGCTGCGCCCGGGCTGGATCGCGCGGATCGGCCAGTGGCGCCATGCCGGCAATGGCGGCGATCAGGAACCAGCCCAGCCAGACCGAAGTGCCCTGCCCCGCCTCTCCCATCCGGTTCAGCCCGTCGTTCCAGTCGCCGGTGCCGATCAGCGGCATGCCGTTGGCGCCCGTCAGTGCCATGGCCTGGTCCAGACCGCGGGCGCAGTGTTCAAAAAGCGTTGCGGTCAGGTCCGAGGGGTCAGGCTGGAAGAAATTGTCATGCGCGCCGGGCGGCAGGGCCGGACCGGCCAGAAAGGGCAGAACCTCGTCCAGCACCGCCTGATCGCCAGACACCTGGACATATTGCGCCGCCGCATAGCCAAGCCAGACCCGGTCGTCGGAAATCCGGGTTCGCACGCCCTGTCCGGACTGCGGCAGCCACCAATGCTGCACGTCGCCTTCGGGAAACTGGCGCGAGGCCGCGCGCAGAAGGTGCTCACGCGTCATCGCGGGGCGCAGCGCGCTGAGCGCCATGCCGTCCTGCAACTGGTCGCGGAACCCGTAGGCGCCGCTGGCCTGATAAAAGCCGGACCGCGCCCAGATTCGGCAGGCGAGCGTCTGATACAAAAGCCAGCCGTTCAGCAGGATGTCCATCGCGCGGTCCGGGGTCTTGACCTGCACCGTGGTCAGCAGGTCTGACCACCACGCCTTTGCCTGACCAAGAATCTCCTGCGCATCCTGCGCCCGGGTGGTTTGGATCAAGGCGCGGGCGGCATCGGCCGATGCCGCCTGCCCCAGCAAAAACACCACCTCTGCCGTCTCTTCGGGTGCGAGGGTGATGATACGCTGCAACGCCGCGCAAGCATCAAGGTTTGGCCCGGTGCGGCCCGAAAGCGGTCCGGCCAGTCCGGCGGGCGCGGCCATGCTGCCGGCGCGCCCCAGCACGTCGGCCCGGCTGCCCGAGCGGCTGGAGGTCAGGGGCCCCAAATCGGCAAAGGCCACGCGGCCAGGGAAAGCAATCGAGCGCGGGTTGCGCGCGAAGATCGCGCCGGTCTGGGCATCTATTTCGCTGATGAGCGCGGTGGCCGTGGCACTGCGCGACGGCCCAAGCACCCATTCGGCATAGGCGGTGACCGACAGTTTGCGGGTCCGGCCCGAGGTGTTGTGCAGGGTCAGGCGGGTGATCTTGACCGGGTCCGACACCGGCACGAACTGCGTCATTTCAGCCGCGATGCCCTGCGCGCTGTGCTGGAAGGTGGAATAGCCAAAGCCGTGGCGGGCGGTGTAGGTGCCTTGCGAGCGGATCGGCAGGGCCGTTGGCGTCCAGATCTGGCCGGTATCAAGATCGCGCAGATAGATCGCTTCGCCCGCCGGATCGATGACGGGGTCGTTCGACCAGGGGGTCAACTGGTTCTCGCGGCTGTTTTCCGCCCAGGTGAAGCCGCTGCCTTCCGCCGAAACCTGAAAGCCGAACTGCGCATTGGCGATGACGTTGATCCAGGGGGCCGGGGTGGTTTGGCCAGCTTGCAGCACCGTGACATATTCGCGCCCGTCATCAGCAAAGCCGCCAAGACCGTTGAAGAATTCCAGCGCCGGTCTGGGCGCGGGAACCAGCGCCGCAAGGGGCGAGGTCGGGATTGGCGGAGCGGGACGGCGCGCCGGGGCGGGCAAGGGCGCAAGCAAATCCAGTTGCTGGCCAATCGTGCCCCGGTTTGCCGCCAGAACCACGGCGGCGGCGGCAAGAAGATGCGTGCGCAGGTCGGGCGCGGTCAGATCGGCGCGCAAGACATGAATGGACCCTTGCGGGCCGTCGCCCCTTGGCCGCGTCTGCGCGGCACGCACCGCCGCATCAATCGAGATCTGCAGGTCTTGCACATAAGACGTGGAGCGGTCGTTCAGGATCACCAGATCCACCGCGAGCTGGTGCATCCGCCAGTAGTCCTGTGCCGCCAGAACTTCCGAGAGCCGTGCGATATCTTCGAGATCGCTGATCAGGAACAGCACGATCGGCAAATCGCCCGAAATCGACAGCGACCACAGCCGCGACTGCGGTCCCGCCCCGGCCAGCACCTGGGCCGGGCCGGCACGCAGGCGGGCATCGCTGCGGATCACCATGCCGGCAAGACGCTGGAAATCGACGGCCGTGGCGGGCGATATGCCAAGATGGCGCAATTGCACCTGGCCCTGGGTCCAGGACAGGGTCACGGCGCGGCCAAAGGCCGATGGGTCGGAATGGCGCTGCACCAGTTCTAAAAGCGCCTCGGGAGAAGCGGCCGCCATGGTCCAGAACGTGACCCGCGCCCGCCCGCCGCCCGGGACCACAACCCGGCGGCGGAGGCTGAAGATCGGGTCCAGCACCGTGCCGGTCGTGCCAGACAAGGGCGCGGCCAACATGCGCGCCGCCTCGGCGCTGCGGCCGCGCCCGATGAATTTGGCCCGGTCGGTTTCATGTTGCAGAGGCCCGGATTGCTCGCCTTCGACCACGGCGATATGCGCCGCCCAGACATCGGGATCGCTGGGGCTGCGTTTGCGGCGCGTGGCGATCAGCACGCCCAGTTCGGGCAAAAAGTCAGTCACGACGAACAGCTTGGAGAACACCGGATGCGCCTGATCGGCGGCGGCAGCGGCCAAAACCAGTTCGGCAAAGGACGTCACTTCGATCTCGCGGTCCGCGCGTCCGGTATTGGTCAGGGTGACGCGCCAGGCTTCGGCGTCATCCTCGGTTGACACCACGACTTCGGTGCCGGTGGTCAGATCCCGCAGCTGGTGGCTGAAGCTGGCCTGATGTTCGCTGAACACCGCCGTGTGATGGTCAGCGACCGTGCCGACGGGCGGCGCTCCGGCGGTCCACCGGACGTCAGAGCGCACATCGCGCAGCGACAGGAAGGCGCCAAGATTGGCCAGCGTCGGATCGGGACGCCAGCGGGTGATCTGCAGATCACGCCAGCGGCTGCCGCCGGTGGCCATGGGCGTCAGCGTCACGCCATAGCTGCCGTTGGACAGAAGATGCGCGGTGGGGTCTGCGCCCGCCGGATCGGTGAACTGCCGCACGGCCGGAACCGCCGAACTTTCCACCGGCGCCATCTGCACCTCCAGCGCGCGCGGCGGCGCCAGCGAGGCGTCACGCGGCACCCGTTCCTGAAGCAGAAGTTCGGCGCCCCGGATCATCGGCTCGGCATGGAAGCGACGGCGGAGCACCCCATCCTGCAGCACATTGGCGATCGAGGTTATGGTCATGCCCTGATGATGCGCCATGAAGGTTCGCACGATTGCGGACCTCGCGCCTTCGGGCACCCGCGCGGCGGTGAAATCCAGCGCCTCGTAAAAGCCAAAGCGCCCTTCGGCCCCAAGGGCTGCAAGAACCGCATAGTTGCGGACCGCGGCAACAGGATCGACCATGGCCGCAAGACCGGTGGCATAGGGCGCGATGACCCGGTTTTCGCTGAGCCCGCGTTTCAGCCCCAGACCGGGCACGCCGAAATTGGAATACTGGTAGGTCATCTCGGGATCGCGCGCATTGTAGGCGGATTCGGAAATGCCCCAGGGCATGGACAGCGCCGCCGCATAAGATTGCTGGCGCTGCACGACCCGGCGGTGGGTTTCGTCCAGCAGCGAGCCGTCCGGGGCCTGCATGACCAGCGCCGGCATCAGATATTCGAACATGCTTCCGGACCAGGAAATCAGCGCCGATCCGGCCCCCATCGGCGTCGACTGGCGACCAAGCCGGAACCACGAACGGGTTTCCACATCCCCCTTGGCAATGGCAAACAGGCTGGCCAGTTGCGCCTCGCTGGCCAGAAGATCATAGCAATTGGCATCCAGCATGTTGGTGGACACCGAAAAGCCGATGGACAGCAGCTTCTTGTCGGGCTGGACCAGAAAATCGAACCGCATTTCCAACGCCAAGCGCCGGGCAAGGGCGCCAACGGTGCGAAACTGCGCGGGGTCGGCGGGCGGCGCGCTGTGACCGGCGTGGCTGGCAGCGGCGGCGCGGGTCCAGAACGTCAGATCCGAGCCCGTGCCGGTCAGACGTTCGGCGAGGGCAGCGGCGGGCCCGCACTGGCCCGGGTCTTGCGCGGCCAGATCCAGAAGCACGGCCATTTGCGGATCGGCGTTTGCGTCAAGGCAGCCCCGCGCCAGCGCCAGCGCGTCCAGCGGGCCTTGCGGATTGGGCAGCGATCCTGCCGCCCAATCGTCGCAGGCTTGCGCAACCGCGATCAGATGGCCAGCCATGTTGCCGCTGTCCACGGTCGAGACATAGGCCGGGTCCAGCACCCGCAGGTCAGAAGTGCTGTACCAGTTGAACCAGTGCCCGCGAAAGCGCGGCATCTGCTGCAAGGTGGCAAGCGTCTGTTCCAGGCGCGCCAAAGCCTCGGCCCCGGAGATCCAGCCCATGTCCTTGGCCGTGGTCACGGACAAAAGATATAGCCCGATGTTGGTGGGCGACGTGCGGCGCGCCAGAACCGGGCGCGGGGTTTCCTGAAAATTGTCGGGCGGCAGGAAATGGTCATCCGCAGTGACGAAGGTTTCAAAAAAGCGCCAGGTGCGGCGGGCAATCCGCCGCAGGGTGTCTTGGTCGGCTGCGGTCAGTCGTGCCGCCGTGTGCCGGGCACGGGGAAGGCTGATCCAGCGCGCCAACGCCGGTGCGGCCAGCCACAAGGCCGCAAAAGGCAGGACAAGCGGCGCGGCCCCGGGGTTGACCGCCGCCGCAAGGAGGCAGGCGCCAAGACCCAAGGCCACTCCGCGCCAACGGCGCAAATATTGCCGGGCTAAAGAAGGCATCTGGGCGCCCCCCGCCTGCGCTGCCGTCAGCCATTCCAGCAGGCGCCGGCCGGTCCACAACCGGACAAGGGTGCGGATGATCGCGTCCAGCATCCGTTCGGCGGTATCCGCCAGCAGCGCCACCGACAGGCCGATCTGGCCCAGCGCCGCCAGGGCATCCTCTAGCAGGGCATGCAGATGGCTGCGCGACGTGACCCCGGCGCGGCCCGGAAGCACAGCGAACGGCAGCGCCATCAGGCGGGGCAGCGCGAACAGCACCAGGATCGTGCACGTCCAGCGCAAGGCCGCAGGCGGGGGTTGCAGCCAGCCGAGCAGTAGACTGGCCAGCACCAATGGCGTCACCACCGACCGGCGCAGGTTGTCGATCATCTTCCAGCGCGCCACGGCGGAAAGGCCGCCCGGGGTGGCGCGCGCACCGGTGATCCAGGGCAGAAGCTGCCAATCGCCGCGCACCCATCGGTGCTGCCGGATGGCATCCACGTCCTGCCGGGCAGGAAACTCTTCAACCACCGAAATATCCGAAGCGAGGCCCGCCCGGGCAAAGCTGCCTTCAAACAGATCATGGCTGAGCATCGTATTGTCCGGCACCCGGCCCGCCAGCGCGGCATCAAAGGCATCGACGTCGTAGATGCCTTTGCCGGTAAAAGAGCCCTCGGCAAACAGGTCCTGATAGACGTCTGAACTGGCCGAGACATAGGGGTCGATGCCGCCGGGGCTGGAAAAGATCTGTTGATAGCGCGAGCCTGCCTCGCGCAGTGGCAAAGCCGGGCTGACCTGCGGCTGAAGGATGCCGTAGCCGCTGGTGACCCGCTGCGTCCCGGGGTCCAGAACGGCGTGGTTGAGCGGGTGAGCCATCTTGCCGACGAGCCGGCTGACCGTGTCGCGCTGGATGCGGGTATCGGCGTCCAGCGTGATGACAAAACGGACATCCGCCGACACGGGCGGGCCGGGCAGGAACGAGGTATCAGTTTCGCCGCGCAGCAGGCGGTTCAGTTCGCACAGCTTGCCGCGCTTGCGCTCCCACGCCATCCAGACGCCCTCGGAGGCGTTCCATTGGCGGCGGCGGTGCAGATGCAGGAAGCGGTCGCCGTCCGTGCCCGGGTAGCGCGCGTTGAGCGCCGCTATGCCTGCCCGCGCTTCGGCAAGCAGACCGGCGTCTTGCGGCATGGTCTCGCGGTCGGCGTCCGGGCCGTCGGACAGCAGGGCATAATGCACAGCGCCGCCAACGCTGGAAAGATAATGGACCTCCAGCCGTTCAATATGATCGCGCACGTCAGCGGCATTGACCAACAGCGCCGGCACGGCGACGAGCACGCGCAGGTTGGGGGGGATACCGCTGTCAAGGTCCAGCGCCGGCAGCATCTTGGGACCGACCGCCCGCGTCACGACAAGATTGACCAGTGCTGTGCCCGCCTCGGTCGCCGCGCCAAGCGCGGTCAGCACCAGTGCGAGGTCCATCACTGTCCCCGGCCAAGGGCCGCCGCGCCATACCCCGCCAAGCCAGATCGCCCCGGCGATGAAGGCGGCTGAGGCCAGTGCGATGGCCGCAAGATAGCCCGACAGCCCCAGTTTGGCCGCCAACCGCCCAAGCCGCATCCGCAGCGGCGGGACAAAGCCGATTGCCCGCTCCAGCCCGGCCGCGCCTGCACCGATCAGCGCATGTCCCGGATCCTTGGACAGCGCGCCTTCGCCGTAGCGGGCTTCGGTCAGGGCAGATTCGGTTCGGGCCGTTTCGGTCAGGGCAGTTTGGGTCAGGGCAGTTTGGGCCAGGGCCGCTTCGGCCACCGCGATCTCGCTTAGGTTCGAGCCGCGCGCCAGAACCTCTATCGCGGTGCGGTATCGGTTGCGGGTGGCGAAATCCATCGCGGCAAAGTTCGAACCGGCCCGAAGCTTCCCATCAACAAGGCTGACAGTTTCAAAGAACTCCGCCCAATCGATGTCCGACAGGCGCCGCATCGAATTGACGATGTTGCGCATCGTGACGTTGGACGCGCCTTGCCGCATCTGGGCGCCCATCACCACCGTTTCGATCGAGGAGCCTTGCCGCCGCAGACGGTCTTCCAGCCAGCCCAGCAGGGGCGTTTCGGTCGGATCTATGCCGCGCAGGCGCTTGGCAATCTGCCCCGCCATGACTTCGGACAGATCGGTCCCGTCAAGCGCGGCCAGAATGGCGTTGACCGAAGCGGTGCCGGTGGCCGACTGCCCCAGCGCCCGATCCACCAGATCATCTGCGAGCTGACTTTGCCGGGAGCCGTCGACGATCTGTTCTGCCAGGCGGCGCATGTTCTCGATCAGGACGATGCGCAAGGTAATGGCAACCGCCCACAATTCACCGATCATCAGGGGTTGGACGGTCTGATAAGCCGCGACAAACCGCGTCAGCACGGGTTCGATCACCAGGCTGTCGGTATGGGCAACATAGGCCCAGGCCAGCCCCATGACCCTTGGGTAGCCCGCCAAGGGGCCATCGGACAATTTTGGCAACTGCCGGTAATACCCTGGCGGCAGATCCGCCGTGACCTGTCGAAGCTGTTGTTCGACGATGTGAAAATTGTCGAGCAACCATTCCGCGGCCGGAGTGATCTGCTGCCCAGCCTGAAGCGCCTGCGCGCTTTGGCGATAGGCTGACAGCAGCACCCTTGCATTGTCCTTCAGGCGCCTTGCAAGGCTTGGCACCGACCCGGGACGGCCGGAGACCACCGCCTGCGCCGCAGCCAGGCTGAGGGCATGATGTTCAAGCCGTTCGACGCCAAAAAGCTCGGCCCGGATTGGCGCCGCATCGTCCCACAGCCCAAGGTCGAAGCGTCTTGCGAACAACGGCGGCAGCGCGCCGCGCAGCTTCAACGCGGCGCCACCTTTTCATCTTCGGCAGGGGCGCGTGCGGAGACGGCAGGCGGGCGCGCAGAAACGGCTGGGGCGGGCGTGGAGAAGGCCGGGGAACGGGTGCCCGCATCCGAGGTCCTGACCGAAATGCCCCCCCCGCGGCGGGCGGTCGTGGCATAGCCTGCCCGCACACGATCGGTCATTTCGGCCCATTTGAGTTCGATCTGATCCCACTGCATAGGCTGCCCTCCTGATGTTGCCGGATCACCGCCCGCCAGCCGTCCTGCAGGGGGCCGTGGCGGTGTCACTGAACACAACGCGGGACCGCGCGATGAGTTCCCAACCCTCGTGCGCGCTGCGCTGAATTTGGCCGACGCTCGGCAACGGCGCTGACAGTGCCCAAGGAGCGGAACACCCCGCCGCTGCGTTACCTAGCGCCTGATGCCAGGCGCCAGATTGGTTTGAGCAGTTCAAGCCCGGCCAGCACGGCGAAACCCGCCGCCAAAGGCAGCAGCAGCCAAGCTGTCGGCAAACCGGAAAAGCCGAACAGCGTTTGTGCGGGCGGCCAGAACAGCGCCGCGGCCAGGGTGATGCTGATGATCACCAGCACCACCGCCAAAGCCGCATTGGGCCGACGGATCGCTTTCAGGATCGAAGAGGTCGAGGCCCGGTCAACGAAGATCAGCGCCACGATGGACAGAACGAGCGAGGTGAACGCAAGCGCGCGGGTCTGGCCTTCGGACATGCCAAAGCCGGGCGCAAACCAGGAGATGGCGCCAACGACCAGCAGCACGGCAGCGCCCTGAAACAGGCTCCAGCCGACGATCGGGCCGGAAAACAGCGGCTCTGCCACGGGGCGGGGCGGGCGGCGCATCAGGCCGGGTTCTTCCTTTTCAGCCTCGAACACCAGCGAGCAGACCGGGTCGATCACCATTTCCAGAAAGGCGATATGGATCGGGCTGAACATCAGCGGCATGCCGAACAGCAGGGGCATCAGGGCAAGGCCCGCGATGGGGACGTGGACGGCCAGAATGAAGCTCATCGCCTTGCGCAGGTTGTCGTAGATGCGGCGGCCCAGGCGGATCGTGGTGACGATCGAGCCGAAGTCGTCGTCCAGCAGCATCATGGAGGCCGCCTCGCGCGCGACATCGGTGCCGCGCCCGCCCATCGCAATGCCGATATGCGCGGCCTTCAGCGAGGGCGCGTCGTTCACCCCGTCGCCGGTCATCGCCACGACCGCACCGCCTGCCTTGAAGGCCGTCACGATGCGCAGCTTCTGTTCGGGCTGGATGCGGGCGAAGATCGTGGTGGTCTTGACGGCATTGGCGAGGTCCGGGTCGGACATTGCTTGCAGGTCGGGGCCGGTGATGACGTTTGTGCCGTCCAGCCCGGCCTGCGCCGCGATGGCGCGGGCGGTGGCGGGATAATCGCCGGTGATCATCACCACCCTGATGCCCGCGGCCCGGCATTCGGCGACCGCTGCGGGCACCTGCGCGCGGAGCGGGTCAGCGAGGCCGACCAGGCCCAGGAACTGGAAGGCAAAGCCTGTCTGCGCATCCGGCAGGTCGGCCGTTTCCACCGCCGCAAGCCCCAGGACGCGCAGCCCCTGCCCGGCCATCGCGTTGACTTGCGATGTGACCGCCTTGCGGGCGACGGGGCCGAGTTGGCACAGGTCCGCAATCGCCTCGGGCGCGCCCTTGGCTGTTGCCAGCAGGGACGGACCCCTTTGCCAGACCTGCGTCATCGCCAGCAGGCCTTCGGTCAAGGGATAGGCGCGCACCAGGGTTTGACCCGGGTCCAGTGGATACAGGACGTGGAACGCCTTTTCCATCGGGTCAAAGGGTTGAGGGGCCGAGGCCATGGTGCCGACCTCGGCCAAAGCGAGGAAGGGTTCAGCCAGCGCGTCCGGCCCCAGGACCAGCGCCTGCCCATTGGCCAGCCGCAATTCCACCACGCGCATCCGGTTTTCGGTCAGGGTGCCGGTCTTGTCGGTGCACAGGACCGAGGCGGCGCCCAAGGTTTCAATCGCCGAGGCGCGGCGGGTCAGCACCCGGGCCTTGGAAATCCGCCAAGCGCCCATGGCCATGAAAACCGCCAGAACCATGGGAAATTCTTCGGGCAGCATCGACATGCCGACCGCGATGCCGGCCAACATCGCCTGCAACCAGTCGCCGCGCAGAACCCCATAGAGGGCAATGACGGCAAGACTGACCGCTACGCCGGTGATTGCCAGCACCACCACAAGCCGCCGCACCTGCCGTTGCAGATGCGGGGTTTCGGTCTCGACCGCTGCCAGCGACGTGCCGATCTTGCCCAACTCGCTGCGCGGCCCGGTCGCGGTCACCTCGGCCAGACCCGAGCCCCGCACGATCAGCGAGCCGGAAAACACCAGCGGCAAATCCTCGCCCCCCGCGCGGGCAGAGGGGGGCGGGTTGGTGGCAGAACGCGCGATCTTGCGGACCGGCACCGCCTCGCCGGTCAGCAGGGATTCGTCGGCGGCCAGGCTGGCGGCTTCGATGAGCAGCGCATCGGCGGGCACGCGGTCACCTTCGGACAGCACCAGAAGATCGCCCACCACCACCTCGCGCCCGGCGATGCGCTGGCGCGCGCCGTCCCGGATGACCAGCGCGCGCGGGCTGGTCAGATCGCGCAGGGCGTCCATCACCCGTTCGGTGCGCGCTTCCTGCACCACGGTGATGCTGATGGACAGGCAGGCGAAGGCCAGAAGGATCAGCGCCTCTTCCAGGTCGCCGAGCAGCAGATAGACCACGCCGCCCGCCAGCAGCAGCGCCAGCATCGGCTCTTTCATCACGCCGAGCGCGATGCGAAACGCCGACCGCGTCTTGGCGCGTGCCAGTTCATTGGCGCCTTGCGTCGCCAGACGGCCTGCGGCCTCTGCCGTGGTCAGTCCTTGCGGCGCCTTGTCCTTGCCAGAGGTGCGGATCATCGACTACTTTCGCCTCTCTCAAACGCAGGATCGCTGCAAGGGCCTGTGCCAACTAGCCTGACCGACCGGGATCGTGCCTTGATCCGTATCAATTTCGCAACGGCAATGTCGGGATAGGGTTCAAATGCGCTGGCGGCGGCGACGGCGGCGACATTAGCGGGGGCGGCGTGAGACTAGACTGGACCTTTCTTACGCTGATGGCACTGGTGACCCTGGCGTTTGCCTTGGTCCTTTGGCCGCTGTTCGGCGCGGTGTTCTGGGCGGTGGTGTTTTGCATCGTGCTTAGCCCGATGGCACGCCGCCTGACCCTGCGGATGGGGAACCGGCCCAATCTGGCGGCGTTGACGATGATCCTTGGCAGTCTGGTCCTGATCATTCTTCCGACGCTGCTGATCCTTGCCGCCGTGCTGAAGGAAGCGACCGGGCTGATCGCTTCGGTTCAGTCGGGCGAGATAGACCTGCACCAGATGTTTCGCACCACGCTGAATGTCCTGCCATCATGGATGCAATCGGTCCTGCATCAACTGGGCCTTGGAGATCTGACAGCGGTTCAGGGTTCGATCTCGGACAGTGTCAGCGGCTGGGTCGTGGACAATGCGCCGACGGTGCTGTCCTTCGGGCAATATACCGCGAGCTTTTTCGTTGGGCTGTGCGTGATGCTGTATCTGATGTTCTTCCTGTTCCGCGACGGAGATGCGCTGTTGGCGCGCATCAAATCCGCCATTCCGATGAACGCGGCGATTCTGGAGGATTTGCTGCAGACCTTTACGGTTGTCGTGCGCGCCACGGTGCGCGGGGACATTCTGGTCGCGCTGTTGCAGGGCAGTCTGGGCGGCTTGGGCTTTTGGGTGCTGGGCATTCATGCGGCGATCCTGTGGACCGTGCTGATGTCGGTCCTGTCGCTGTTTCCGGTGTTCGGGGCGGCGTTGGTCTGGGGGCCGGTGGCGGTGTATTTCCTGGCCAACGGCATGATCTGGCAGGGCATCGTGCTGCTGCTGTACGGCGTTCTGGTCATCAGCCTGATCGACAACATCGCCCGGCCCTGGCTGGTGGGGCAAGCGACGCGGATGCCCGATTATGTTGTGCTGATCTCGACCATCGGGGGGATTTCCACCTTTGGCATGCAGGGTTTCGTCACCGGCCCGGTGGTGGCGGCGATGTTCATCGCAGTCTGGACGACGTTCATGGCGCAGCCCAAGACCGGAGGCGAGGTCAGCCCCCCGCGCCGACGCGGATGACCAGCTTGCCGAAATTCTCACCCCGCAGCATGCCGGCGAAGGCGCCTGGCGCGCGGTCCAGCCCGTCCACGATCTGTTCGCGGTAGTGCATTTTGCCGGCGGCGATCCAAGCTGTCATCTCGGCCGCGAAAGCCGGATAGAGCGCGCCGAAATCGTCGAAGATGATGAAGCCCCGCACCGTCAGGCGCTTGCGCAGGACCGCGTTCATCAGCATCGGCAGGTGGTTCGGACCTTCGGGCAGGTGCGTCGCGTTGTATTGCGAGACCAGGCCGCAGACCGGGATGCGCCCGCTGGTGTTCATCAGCGGCAAGACGGCATCGAAGACCGCGCCGCCGACGTTTTCGAAATAGACGTCGATGCCGCGCGGGACGGCGGCGGCAAGCCGGGCGGCAAGATCGGGGGATTTGTGGTCAAGGCAGGCGTCAAAGCCCAAGGTCTTGACGGCATGGGCGCATTTGTCCGCTCCGCCCGCGATGCCGACCACATGGCAGCCCAGAAGCTTGCCGATCTGCCCGACCGTGGCGCCCACCGGGCCGGTCGCCGCCGCGACACAGATCGTCTCGCCCGGCTTCGGCGCGCCGATTTCCTTCAGCCCGGCCCAAGCAGTGAACCCCGGCATCCCCAGGATCCCCAAGGCCCAGGACGGGTTCTGCGGCGCGCGGCCAAGCGCGCTCACGCCCTTGCCATCGGACAGCGCGTAATCCTGCCAGCCGCTGTAGCTGAGCACCCAGTCGCCCACCGCAAAGCCGGTCAGGTTCGACGCCGCGACCTGCGCCACGGTGCCGCCGACCATCACCGCCCCCACCTCGACTGGCGGCGCATAGGAGGGCGCGTCGCTCATCCGGCCGCGCATGTAGGGGTCCAGCGACAGGTAATGCGTGCGCAGCAGCATCTGGCCTGGGCCGGGCGCGGGGACCGGTTCCGTCTCGATGCGCAGGGTCGCGGCGGTTGGCTCGCCCCGGGGACGTTCCGCCAGGACGATGCGGCGGTTGGTGGCGGGGGACTGCGGCATGGGGTTTCCTGTGGGGCTTGGGGTGGGGTGGGGCAAGCATAGCGGCACGGACTGCGGTGTCACCCCGTCAGCACGCCGTCGCCCACCACGATCTGCCGGTTGCGGAAACTGGTCAGTTCGGCATCCCCGGCGCGGATCAGATCCTCGCCCAGCATGTCATAGCGGCCCGAGGTCGGCTTCATCAGCGTGCCAAGGATGGTCAGCAGCGAGCTTTTGCCGGAACCCGAGGGGCCGAGCAGCGCCGAAAGCTCGCCCTTTTCCAGCCGCAGGTTCAGCCCGCGCAGCACCCGTGTCGTCGCCTCGCCAGAGCCATAGGTCTTGACCAGATCGCGCAGTTCCAGAAGCACCATGGTCATTGCCCGATCGCGGTGACCGGATCGACCCGTGCCGCCGCGCGGGCGGGCAGGATCGAGGCGAGGATGGCGCCGAGCGTGGTCAGCAGGATCACAAGGCCAAAGGCGCCTTGCCCCACGTCGATGGGCAGGCCGCCGGACCTTGTGGCATCGACCGCGGGAAAGGCCGACAGCACCAGATACGCAATCGCCGCGCCGATCAGCGCGCTCATGGGATGAAAATGAACACCCCCACGGCCACGCCCGCGACCAGAAGTGCGGTTTGCGACTTGCTGGCCGTCAGATAGCGGGTGGCAATCTTGAGCGCATACAGCATCGGCCAAAGCGCCCCGACCGGCGCCGTCTGCGGCGTATCAAAGCCGATCTTCACCTCCAGCCCGCCGGTTGCGACATCGACCTGCGGGGCGACAAAAATCACCTTGCCGGTCCTTGTCTGCGTCTCGCCCACGAATTGCAGCACGGATGGCTGGCGTCCGTGAAAATCTGCGGCCTTCGTGCCCAAATACACCAAGCTGGCCGCAGGTCACTCATAGGGGCCGCAAGCGCAGGTCGCATTGATCTGCGTCAGCCCGCATCGGGTGCATCGCCAGTGTGCAACTGTTTGCCCGCAGGGGACTTGCGGGCAAAGGGGGGGGCGCGAATTTCCCTTAAACCGCGATATGCTCGCCGGTGATGACGTCTTCCACATCCTGAATGGTCGAGGTCTTGGGGCTGATGTCATCGGCCACGATGGTGCCCCGCCGCATCACGATCATCCGATCAACCACCTGAAAGACATGGTGAATGTTGTGTGCGATGAAGATGCAGGAATGGCCGGTGTCCCGCGCCTCGCGCACAAAACGCAAGACGCCTTGGGTTTCGGCAACGCCAAGGTTGTTGGTTGGCTCGTCCAGGACGATCAGGTCGCTGTCGAAATACATCGCGCGTGCGATGGCCACCGCTTGACGCTCGCCGCCTGACAGCGAGCCGATGGGCGTGGTGGGCGGGATGTTCTTCGAGATGCCGACGCGCTTCAGCAAGTCGGCTGCAACCTCGTTCATGCGGTCAAGGTCCAGCCGGTCCATGAACGACGACCCCTTGCGCAATTCGCGCCCCAGAAACAGGTTGCGCGCGATGGAAAGTTGCGGGACCAGCGCGCTGTCCTGATAAATCGTCTCGATGCCGGCGTTGATCGCGTCATTGGTGCTGCGCAGAGTCACTTCCTGGCCCTTGATGCGGATCTGGCCCGAGGTATAGGGCACGGCGCCCGACAGCACCTTGATCAGCGTCGATTTCCCGGCACCGTTATCGCCCAGAAGTCCGACGATCTCGCCGCGCTTGATGGTCAGGTTCACGTCGTGCAGGGCATGGACGCGGCCATAGTATTTCTCGATCTTGCGCATCTCGACCAGCGGGGTATTTGCGTCAGCCATGTCAGGTCCCCGCGTTGTGCCGGCGTTCCAGGCCGGCATGCAGCGCCATCATCGACAGGATGATGGCCCCGATGAAGATGTTGTAGGCCAGACCCGGCACGCCGATCAGCACGATGCCGTTGCGCATCAGGCGCAAGATCAGCACCCCCAGCACGGTGCCGATGATCGACCCGCGCCCGCCGGTCAGCACCGTGCCGCCGATCACCACCATGGCGATCACCTCCAGCTCGTATCCGGTGCCGGAATTGGGGTTGGCCGCCGAGACGCGGATCGAGGAAATGATCCCGGCAAAGGCCGCCATCACCGAAGACAGGATGAACAGCGCCACCTTGACCCGGCCGGTCGGCACGCCGCGGTTGCGCGCGGCACTGGCGTTGCCGCCAGTCGCCTGGATCCAGTTGCCGAACCGCGTGCCGGTCAGGACATAATGCAGCACAAAGGCAAGGATGATGAACCAGATCAGGCTCATGTAGATGCGAAGGCCGCCGTCGCCGCCGATGTAGAAGTCTCCGACCAGCACGCGCGCCAGCCATTGATCCCCGGCGTCCCAGGTCCGCTGCGGAAAGCCGTTCGTCAGCCACAAGGCGGTGCCGCGCACCACCAGCAGCATGCCCAGCGTCACCAGAAACGACGGAATGCCAAGCCGGGTGACGAACAGGCCGTTCACCCAGCCGATGAAGAACGCGACCGCCAGCGCCACCAGGAACGCCAGAGGCAGCGACATGGCCCCGGCATTGAACAGCGCCCACATCACCACTGGCGAGAAGCCGAACACCGAGCCGACCGACAGGTCGAACTCACCCGCCGTCATCAGCAGCGTCATCGCCAGCGCGATCAGCCCAAGTTCGACCGTGAAGGTCAGCGCATTGCCGATGTTGATCCACGACGCGAAGGCCGGGTTGATCCAGGTAAACGCCGTGACCATGACCACCAGCAGCACCAGCGGTCCGAATTCGGGGCGCGCGACAAAGCGCTTCAGGGCACTGGGGCGGGCCATCTGCGGGGCAGAGGGCGGCGCTTGGTCAGATGCGGTCATGGGGGGCGTCCTTGGGGGTAAGGAAGGCGCCGCCCGCCCCTTGTCCGGGGCGGGCGGCTGAAGGCGAGCGTTACGGGCAGCGTTACTTGCCGCCCATGATCTTGGCATAGACCGGGGCTTTGTCCTTTTCGTACAGGGCGCCGGTGATGATGTTGAACCCGATCGGAATGCCGGTGGTTTCCATCTGCAACGCCGACAGGCACATATAGGACGTGGCCTGCGGGTCCTGCCACATGCCGGCGTTCACATAGCCAGCCATAACCTCGGCGGTGGTGTCCAGCGAGTTGCCCCAGCCGACCACCGGGATCTCGCCGGGCTTCACACCCGCCTGATCCCAGACGCGCTGGACCGAGCCGGTCACCATGTCGCCCAGACCGATCATCGCCTTGATCTTGGCGCGGTTCGCGGTGACGTAGTCGGTCATCCGGTTGATCACTTCGGCCTGATCCAGCGTCGCATCGGTCACTTCATAGGTGATGCCCAAAGGCTCGAACACCGCCTTGATCGCCTTTTCCTCTTCGACCCCATAAGAGGCGCCGGGAACCTCGACCGGCATCCAGACGAAATCGCCCGATTTCACCAGGCCATGATCGACAAGATATTGCGCCCAGGACCTGCCGACATAGGCCAGATCGCCGCCGACATAGGCGTTCCAGTTCGCCTGCGGGTCCGGCGTGTTGAAGTTCACGATCGGAATGCCGGCGGCGCGGGCTTCCTTGACCACATCCACCATCGAGCCCGGATCGGGGCTGGTCGAGCAGATGCCGGCAGCACCCGCAGCAATCGCGGCACGCACCGCTTCTTGCTGGCTGGGCACGTCGCCGGAATGGAAGGACGTGTTCACGGTGTTTCCGGTTTCCTTGGCCCAAGCCTCGGCGCCTTGCAGGAAATAGGTCCAGACCGGGTCCGCCGGGCCGCCATGCGAAATCCAGTAGAACGTCTTGCCGCCTTCGGCAAAGGCCCCGCCGGCCATCAGGGCAACCGCGCTTGCGGCCAAAAGCAATGTCTTTTTCAGCATCATCTCTCCTCCTCCTCTGTTGTCACTCGGGCCCTGTGGCCCGATCCTTGTCGGTTCCTGATCAAACAGGTTCTGGTCAAATCCCTTCGTGTTGGTGCCGCTTTGAAGTGCCGCTCCTTTTATCTGTGACCGGCGGGGCCTTGCGACCAAATTTCGACCGGCATGCCAGTTTGTGACGAGAACGGCAGCGACTCCCCGCCCCAGTATTCGTGTATCTGTCAGACGGGTTCAACGCAGATTCCCATCAGATCGCATCACCCGCGCCGATGAATTGATTTGCTTTGCGAAATGCTGCGGTTGCATAATATTTTGACGGCGGATTGGCGGGCCGGGACCTGCGGATCACAGTCTTTCGGCGCCGATCTGATGCGATTGCATCGGGCATTCTGATGGACTTTCGACCTGATGTTGCAGCAGTGTCGGGCCGGGAAGGAGCCGCCATGGGCAAGAGCACCATCGTCGATATCGCGCGCCGGGCGATGGTGTCGACCGCCACGGTCGACCGCGCGCTGAACGGGCGCGCCGGGGTCAGTCCGACCAACCGGCACCGCGTGCTTCAGGCGGCGCGCGATCTGGGCTATCTGTCGCTGGAGGGGCTGGTGCCCCTGCCCTCGCGGCCCGCGCATCTGGAATTCTTCATCCCGCTGGTCAGCAACGTGTTCATGCGCGAACTGGTTGACGGGATTACCGCCTTTGCCGCCTCATTGCCGCTTGTTGCCTCGTGCACCATCACGACCTTGGACGGGATCGGCCCCGACATTCTGCTGCAAGCGCTGGAAAAGGTGGCCTTGAAGACCAATGGCGTCGGTCTTGTGGCGGTTGACCATCCCAAGACCCGGCATGCCATCCGCCGCCTGTGCGAGGCGGGCGTGCGCGTCGTGACCATCGCGTCAGATGTCCTGTCCACCCCGCGGTCGGCCTATGTCGGTGTCGACAATGTCGTGGCCGGACGCACGGCGGCGCTGATCATGGGCTTGATGTCGGGACGCCCCGGTTTGGGGGAAAGGCGCGGCAAGATCGGGTTGTTTCTGGGCTCGCGCGCGTTTCACGGCCATCAAGAGCGCGAGCTTGGCTTTCGCGCCGTGCTGAACGAACAGTTTTCCGATCTGACCATCTTGCCCGCCATCGAGACCGCCGAAGACAGCGACATATCCCGGCAGGCGATGGTAAGTCTGCTGCGCGCGCATCCTGATTTGGTCGGCATCTATTGCGTCGGCGCCGGCCGGACCGGCATCGCGCAAGCCCTGCGCAGCGCCAACGGCGGCAAACGCCCCTTTGTCATCCTGCATGACCTGACCGAAAACTCGCGGTCCTGGCTGGTCGAGGATCTGGTGGATGTGGTCATCGACCAGAATGCCCGCCTGATCGCCGAGCAAGCTGTCATCCGGCTGCTGGGTTCCATCGCCGCCAGCACGCCGCTGTTGACGCTGAAAAACATCGAACCCCGGATCGTCCTGCGCGAAAACATCCCCGTCAGATAGCACCTCCGAACCGCGACGATCGGCCACCCGCCAACAGCATTGTCCGAAGCGCCTGAATTGTCCTAGTCTGACGGGAAGAAGCCGGGCTGGCGGTGGCCGTCCCGTGCCTGAAGATGGGGACCAAGCGGCATGACAGTCGAGTCAAGGGTTGCGCCAGAACCAGACGCCGAAATCGAGGCGATCTGTGCCCGGTTCGGGGATGATCGGCACCGGATGCTGGATATCCTGCTGGCCGTTCAAGACGCGCGCCGCTGCATCAGCCCAGAGGCGATGGAAACCGTTGCCTTGGCCCTTGGCCTGACCCGGATTGCCGTTGAAGGGGTCGCCAGCTTCTATTCCTTTCTGTCTCTCACGCCCAGAGGCCGTGTGACGATCCGGCTGTGCGATGACATTGTGGATCGGTTCTGCGGCCTTGATGCGGTGGTGGCAGCGTTCGAGGCCACGCTTGGGATCAAGATGGGTGAAACCTCGGCCGATGGGGCGTTTTCACTGGAGTTCACGCCCTGCATCGGGATGTGCGATCAGGCGCCGGCGGCGATGATCAATGATGTGGTGGCGACCCGGCTGACCGCTGCCCGCGCCACGGAAATTGCGCGTGCGTTGAAACAGGGGCTTGCCCCGGCGGAAGCGTTGGCCCTGGATTTCGGCAGTCTCTCGCCGCTTGACCGGGTCAAGGCGCAGGTGGACAGCAACATCTGCCTTCCCGGGGAGGTGCTGCTTGGCCCGGTTCCGCAGGATGCTGGTCTGCGGGCGGCACTGGCGCTGGCCCCCCCGGCCATCATCGACGCGGTCGAGGCTAGCGGCCTGCGCGGCAGCGGCGGCGCGGGCTTTGCCACCGGGCGCAAGTGGCGCTTTGCGGCCAGCGCGCCGTCTGGCCGCCGGTTCATCCTGTGCAATGCCGATGAAGGCGAGCCGGGGACGTTCAAGGACCGGGTGATCCTGACCGAGCGCGCCGATCTGGTGTTTGAAGGCATGGCGATTGCGGCACGGGCGGTCAGAGCAGGCGAAGGCATCTTCTATCTGCGCGGCGAATACCGGTATCTGCTGGACCATCTTCAGACGGTGCTGGCGGCGCAGCGGGCGCGTGGGGGGCTGGGGGACGGCTTCGACATCCGCATCCAGTTGGGTGCGGGCGCCTATATCTGCGGCGAGGAAGGGGCGCTGATCTCGTCCTGCGAGGGCCTGCCCGGAGAGCCGAAAACAAGGCCTCCCTTCCCGGTGACGCGCGGCTATCTGGGTCATCCGACCGTGGTCAACAACGTCGAAACCTTCGCACATGTCGCCCGTATTCTGGACCGGGGCGCCGATTGGTTCCGCGCGATGGGGACCGAGAAAAGCCATGGCACCAAGCTGTTCTCGATCTCGGGCGATTGCGCGCGGCCGGGGGTGTATGAACTGCCTTACGGTCTGCCGCTGCGCGCGCTTCTGGCGCTGGCGGGGGCGGAAGGTGCGGCGGCGGTGCAGGTCGGCGGCCCAAGCGGCACGATGATCGGACGCGACAGTTTCGACCGACGGCTGACATTCGACGATCTGGCGACCGGCGGCGCGGTGATCGTGTTTGGCGCGCACCGGAACATTCTGGAGATCGTGGACTATTACATGTCGTTCTTCGTCCACGAAAGTTGCGGCTATTGCACGCCCTGCCGGGTGGGCAACGTGTTCCTGAAAAAGGCGATCGAGAAGTTCCGCAACGGTCAGGCCAATGACGGCGATATCGCTTACCTGAAGGACCTGTCCGCCACGATCATCGAGACCAGCCGCTGCGGATTGGGCCAGACCTCGCCGCATCCGGTGCTGTCGAGCCTTGAGAATTTCCCGCTGGTCTATGCCGCCTTGACCAAGCCCAGCGTGGACGGGGTGAAGGCCACGTTCTCGATCCAGCACGCGCTGGACGGCGCGCGCAGCATCGCCAAGCGGCGGTCCTATATCTTCGACAAGGATTTCACGCAATGAGCGAGGCATTCCAGTTCCGCATCGACGGCGCGCTTGTCACCGCCAGCCCCGGCCAGACCATCATGGAGGCCGCGGATGCCGCCGGCATCTATATCCCACGGCTGTGCGATGTGGAGTGATTGCGCCATCAGGGCGGCTGCCGGGTCTGCACGGTGAAGGCGGGGGGGCGGTCGGTGTCGGCCTGCACCCAGCCGGCCGAGCCGGGGCTGGAGGTCGAGAATGACACCGAAGCGCGCAACCGCGTGCGCCGTGATCTGGTCGAGATGCTGTTTC
>JANLQT010000376.1:0-8116 GCA_031368035.1 Rhodobacterales bacterium
CGGTGACCATGGCATCGGCGCGGGGCCTGGTGGTCAGCGGGCCGGTCAGCGTGATGGCCTCGGCGGAGTGCACCTGCGTGACCGACATCAGCGCGTCTTCGCTTGCGCCCATCGCGGCGCCGACACGGGCGCGGTTGATCGAGACAGCCTCGGCCAGATCGGTTGACCCCGTGCCGCAGTTCAGCCCCGCGAAAATCCCCGATGACGCACCGCCCTTGCGGGTGAAGAACCCATGGCGGAGAGAGAGGCTGTCCGAGGTGATGATCTCCAGCATCTGGTTCAGAATCCCGGGGGCGGTGGATCACCCTTTTTGGTGAGCGCCAGCACCTTGAACAGGTTTCCCATTTCCGTGGGCTCGGTCAAGCGCCAGGTGGCGTTCAGGTGATTGTCCAGCGCCTCGCCGGTCAGGCGCCCCGCCAGCGCTTCCGAGCGCACATCAAGCCCCAGACCGGTCAAAAAATCCCCCTGCGAGGTATAAAGATGCTCTGCCGGGGCGGCGGCGACGGCCAGCGCCTCGAAATCGACATGGGCGGTCAGATCGGTGAGGCCGGGTTCTTCCAGCGGGTTCGCCGAAACATGCGCCTTCATCGCCTGGAATGTATCGCCGCGCGACACCCAGCCGCCGTAGTCGATGACGAGGGCGAGCCCGCCGGTCGCGGCGATTCGCGCGCCAAGCTGGGCGGCGACGACATTGGCCGGGGCGCAAAGCTCGACAATTTCGCCGGGCGTGGTGTTGGCAAGGCGGTGGGACAGGTCATCGACCGCCAGCACCCCGGACCAGTCGTAGAAGAACTGATCCTCGGCGAAGTCCACCATCAACTCGCGCCAGCCGCCCCGCAGGCGCTGGAACTGGCGGATCGGCAGGGCGTCGAAGAATTCGTTGGCGATCAGGTACAGCGGACCGGCAGGCAGGTCGGCGAAGGTGTCGAACCAATGGACCTCATACCCCTCCAGCGTCTTGCGCTGCTTGTCCCGCAGGCGAGGAGAGCTTTCGACCATCGAGATCTGCGCGGCCGCCGGAAACCCCGGGATGCGCTTGGTGGCGCGCAGAAGGTCGGCCATCAGCACGCCGCGGCCCGGCCCCAGTTCGGCCAGCACGAAGGACGCAGGCGAGCCGGCTTCCAGCCAGGCTTGCCCCAGGCAGATGCCGATCAGTTCGCCGAACATCTGCGAAATCTCGGGCGAGGTGATGAAATCGCCTTCCAGGCCAAAGGGCTGACGGTTGGTGTAATAGCCGTGATCGGGGTGCATCAGGCAGTCGGCCATGTAGTCCGACAGGCTGATCGGCCCGGTGGCGATGATGCGGTCTGCCAGAAGGCGGGCGAGCGGAGTCATTTTGCGGCCCTCCAGATGAACCAAAGTCCCAAGGCGATCATGGGCAGGGACAGGGCCTGACCTTGGGTCAATCCCCAGCCCCCCAGGTGCCAGGCAAGGCCAAGGGGATTGCCCGGCGTGACAAATTGAGCGTCCGGCTGGCGGACAAATTCGACCAGAAAGCGGATAAGGCCATAACCGGCGATGAAGGTGCCCATGGTGCGGCCCGGCCAGCGCAGCCAGCCACCGCGCCAGACGCCCCACAGCAGAAGAAGGCCCAGCACCAGCCCCTCCAGCGCCGCTTCGTAAAGCTGGCTGGGATGGCGCGCGCACAGACCGACGAGTTGACCGCAATCCTGCGCCACCTCGCCGGGGAAGATCACGCCCCAGGGCAGATCGGTGGGGCGGCCCCACAGTTCGGCATTCACGAAATTCGCCAACCGGCCCAGAAACAGACCCGGCGGCGCGGCCATGCCGAACAGATCGCCCAGTCGCAGCATGGCGATTTTCTCGCGCCAGCAGAACAGCATCGCGGCGATGACCACGCCCAGAAAGCCGCCGTGGAAGGACATGCCGCCTTCCCAGACCCGCAGGATCATGGCCGGATGCGCCAGGTAGAACTGCGGCTGATAGAACAACACATAGCCAAAGCGCCCGCCCAGAATGACGCCAAGGATGACCCAGGTCATCAGGCGCTCCAGTTGTTCGATGGTCAGAGGCGGCGCATTGGTCCAAAGCCGCGGTGTGCGGATCGCCCTGCGCATCAGCGCCCAGGCAATCAGAAGGCCGGCGATATAGGCCAGCGCGTACCAGCGCAGGGCGAGGGTCAAGCCCCCGATGCTGATCTGGAAGATCACTGGAGATACGGGGGGGAAAGGGATCACGGGGCCTGGCTCCTGTCTGGACCGGGTTTTCCGGTCCCCCAAGGCGGAAGTCAACGGCGGAAGTCAAAGCCCGACTTGAGAACCGCGTCCCAAGCGCCCATATTGCGGGAAACATCCCTTAGGTGGAGGCTGCAATGCAGGCCGGCAACAAGATTTTCGACGACATGTCCAAGCTGATGACCAATGCCATGGGCGTGGCGCAAGGCGCGAAGTCCGAGGTCGAAACCGCGATGAAGGGCTTCGTGGATCGCTGGATGGCGGACCGCGACTTTGTGACGCGCGAAGAATTCGACGCGGTGCGCGCCATGGCCCAGAAGGCGCGCGAGGAAAATGTGGCGCTGGAAGAGCGCATTGCGGCATTGGAATCCAAGATCAAAGCGTAACATTCCCAAACGCCAGCATTGTTTCAAAACGGCCCCAGTCAGTCGCAGACCGGTCCAATCCGGGACAGGATTGGTCTTTCCCCGGTCGTAACCCGGCCATTTTCCTCGCCTAAAAGTTGCGCCAGACCAGTTCGGGAGCGGGTAATGAGTGCAGGCGATGAGACGGGCACACGGCAAGCGTCCACTCGGCAAGCTTCCAAGCGGCAAGCGTCCGGTTGGGTTCGGAACGTCGGCTGGATCGGCATCGAGATCCTGCTGACCGCGGTCTTGTGCGGATTTGTCCTTCGCAGTTGGTGGATCGGCATCGGGCTGGCTGTGGTCTTTGCCGGTCTGAACGCGCGGCCCGACGGGCGGCGGTCGCTGGCGACCTTGTCGGCGTTCTGCTGGATTGGGCTTGGCACCACCGTGTGGACCCGCGCAACCGGCCTGCCGGGCGGGGTCTGGTTCGGGTTGGTGCTGGGGGGCGCGATTTTCCTTGCCCATAGCTTGCTGCCCGACCCAGTGCCCGCGCCCCCGCCCGAAACCAAGGCTGAAAAGCACAAGGCCCAGGTCGAGCGGGCGGTGCGCGACGTGCTGGTGATCGCCATGATCCTGCTGGCGCTGTTCGGCTTCTTCCGGGTGGGCGCGGCGCCGCAAGCCCCGGCGGAGAAGCCGCAGGCGCCCGTGGTGCAACCGCTGAAGGCTGAGTTGTAACGGCGCTTAAAGCGCCGCCAGCACCCGCGCCCAGGACCGGATGCCCTTGTGGAAGCTGGTCAGGCTGTATTTCTCGTTCGGGCTATGGATGCGGTCGTCGGACAGGCCGAAACCGGCCATGACCACATCCATCCCCAGCTTTTCCTTGATCATCGTGGTGACCGGGATCGACCCACCGCCGCCGACAAAGGCGGCCTCCTTGCCCCATTCGTCGCTCAGCGCGGTTTGGGTGGCCTGAAACGCCGGGGCGGTGACTTCGAAGGCGACGGCGGTGCCCGATCCGTATTCGATGAACTCCACCCGGCAGTCCGCCGGAATGCGCGCCTTGACGAAGGCGCGGAAGGCGGCGCGGACCTTGTGCGGGTCTTGCCCAGCCACGAGCCGGAAGGAAATCTTGGCCGACGCCTGGGCCGGGATCACCGTCTTGAAGCCTTCGCCAGTATAGCCGCCGACCATGCCGTTCACCTCGCAGGTCGGGCGCGTCCAGGTCTGCTCCAGCACCGGGCGGCCCTTTTCGCCGGCGGGCACGGACAGGCCAACCTCGCCGAGGAATTCGGCTTCGCTGAAGCCCAGCTTGGCCCAGCCGTCTTTCAGCGTCTGGGACGGCTCGGTCACGCCGTCGTAAAAGCCGGGCACGGTGACGGCGCCCTTGGTGTCATGCAGATCGGCGAGGATGCGGGCGAGGATGTGGTTGGGGTTCGCCGCTGCCGAGCCGTAAAAGCCCGAATGCAGGTCGCGGTCTGCGGCGTGGATGGTGATTTCCTCGGCGCAAAGGCCCCGCAGGCTGGTGGTGATGGCGGGGGTGGCCACGTCCCACATGTTGGTGTCGCAGATCAGGGCGACATCGGCGCGCAACTCGTCTGCCGCCGCGTCCAGAAAGCCCGGCAGGTTCGCGCCGCCGGATTCCTCTTCACCTTCCAGCAGCACGGTAATCGGCAGCGGCAGCTTGCCGGTCACGGCTTTCCAGGCCCGGCACGCCTCGATGAAGGTCATCAGCTGGCCCTTGTCATCGGCCGAGCCGCGGGCGTGCAGCTCTCGCGTGCCGTCTTTCAGCGTGACGATGGTGGGATCGAACGGGTCCGAGGTCCACAGCTCCAGCGGGTCCACCGGCTGCACGTCATAGTGGCCATAGAACAGGACCGAGGTGCCGGTTGCCTTGCGGTCATGGCCCACCACGATCGGATGGCCCTTGGTGTCGCGCACGCTGGCGTCAAAGCCGATGGAGGCGAGGTCTTTGGCGTGCCATTCGGCGCAGGCCCGGGTTTGCCCGTCATAGGCATGGTCGGTGGAAATGGATTTCAGCCTGACGGTCTGGAACAGCCGGTCAAGCGCAGCGTCAAGATCGGCGTCGATATGGGCAAGGACTTTATCGAGATCGGACATGGCGGGAAATCCTGGGTGGGAGTGGGGCGGTCAGAACGACCAGATCAGCGGAATGTAGAACACGGCGACAAGGAAGAACCAGATCAGCATGGGCAGGCCCAGCTTCCAGTAATCCCCGAATTTGTAGGCGCCGGGCTCCATCACCATCAGATTGGTGGGGGTGGCAACCGGGGTCAGGAACGCGCCAGCGCAGGCGACACTGACACTCATCATAACCGGCTGGACCGAAATGCCCATCTGGTTTGCCGCGACGATCGCGATGGGAATGACGATCAACGAGGTGGCGGTGTTGGAGATGACCTGCCCCATGAAGGCGGACAGCAGGAACAGCCCGGCCAGCACTGCCCGGGGTCCGGCGTCCCCGACCAGATCAACCAACCCGTCGGCCAGCATGGCCGCGGCGCCGGTAACCTGCATCGCGGTGGACAAAGGCGTCAGCGCGGCCACAAGGATTACTGTAGTCCATTTGATCGACCGGTACACCTGCTCGGTTTTCAGCACGCCGGAAATCAGGATGATTCCGGCTGCGACAAGGCTGGCAACCGCGGGCGGAACAATCCCGGTCGCCAGCAGGATCACCATGATGCCCATGGCCGCCAGCACCGTATAGGCGCCCGGCCCCATCGGCACGGCCTGCCGGATCAGGATTTGCCCAGCCCAAGCCGTCACGCCCAGCCCCGCGCTGACGACGAACAGCGAGGCGATGAAGATCACCGCCGGGTCGCCAAAGCCGGCAAGGCTTTGCTGCAGCGTCAGAATGCCTGAGGCCCACAGCGCCAGCGCAGCGCCCATGCACACGGCGATGACGGGCACAATGTCCAGCGCAAACAGCACGATGATCGCTGCAATGATCGAAAATACGATCCAGATATCGCTCATGAAATTACCCTGATCCGTTCCGCCGGGCCTTGGCGAAACGGCACGGCAACGGCAACCGTTTTCAAGATGCGCCCGGAAAAGAGCATTGGTCCTTGTGGCCAGCGCGCCGCTGGCATGCGAGGCGCCGGACTTCTGAGGGCAGAAGTTTAGTCGTTTCTGCGAGCCATATTTGCGGTGCATCTTTGCACCGGATTTTTACGAATGCATTGAAGGCAGGGGAAGGAAATTGGCGGCATCAAAACCCGCACAGAAAACCGCACAGAAAACCGCGCAATAATCTGTACCGAAATCCACATCGAAATCCGCGGAAAAGCCCCCCGGCTTTCTGGCGACGATCGAGCGGGTCGGGAACATGGTGCCGCATCCCGCGATCATCTTCTTCGGGCTGATCGGCCTGGTGATCTTGCCGTCGGTCATCTTCGGGCTGGCCGGAACCAGCGTCGTCTATGAAGGCTATGACGAGGCGACCAGCAGCATCGTCTCGCAATCTGCATCGGTGCGCAGCCTTTTGTCGCCGGACGGTATCCGGTTCATGATCACCGCTCCGGTGGCGAATTTCCTGGGCTTTACCGGGGTGGGCGTGATCCTGGTGGCGATGATCGGCGTGGGTCTGGCCGAGGAATCCGGCCTGATCGCCACCTTGGTCAGAAAGCTTGTGGCCAGCGCGCCGCGGTCGCTGTTCACCTTCATGATCGTGATGGTCGGGATCCTGTCCTCGATTGCCGCCGATGCGGGCTATCTGGTGCTGGTGCCGCTGGCGGCGGCAGCGTTTCACAGCATGGGGCGGCATCCGCTGGCCGGGCTTGCAGCGGGCTTTGCGGGCGTGGCGGCGGTGTTTCTGGTCAACCTGTTCATCACGCCGACCGACGCGCTGCTGGTCGAAGTGACCAATGACGCCGTGCGGGCGGTGAACCCCGCCTTGCAGATCAGCGTGGTGGGCAACCTGTTCTTCATGATCGTCTCGTCGATCCTGATGGGGGTGATCTGCACCGTTCTGACCGAACGCTTTGTCGAGCCGCGCCTTGGGCCCTATACCGGCGGCGTGCCGGTCGAGGCGGCGCATGCAATCACCCCGGCCGAGGCTTTGGGGCTGAAATACGCCGGCCGCGCCGCCATCGGCTTTGCGGTGGTGCTTGGCGCGCTGACCCTGCCGCCACTGCCTTGGGGCATCCTGCGCAATCAGGACACCGGCGGGATCATGGCGGGATCGCCCTTCATGAGCGGGTTGATCATCCTGATCAGCGCGCTGTTTCTGGTGGTGGGCTATGCCTATGGCAAGGGTGCGGGGACGATCAAGGACGTGACCGCCGCCATCGGGCTGGTGGTCAAGACCTGGAGCAATCTGTCCGGGATGATCTTCCTTTTGTTCGTGATTGCGAACTTCATCGCGTTCTTCAACTTCACCAATCTGGCGACGGTGCTGGCGGTCAATCTGGCGGATTTCCTGCAAAGCGTGCCGATCGGGTCGGCGGGCTATGTGGTGATCTTTGTCATAGTCGTGGCGATCATCGACATCATCCTGACCGGCGCTCTGGCGAAATGGGCGATCCTTGCGCCGATTTTCGTGCCGCTGTTCATGCGGCTTGGCGGTGATCCCAATCTGGTACTGGCGGCGTACCGCGTCGGCGACAGCCCGATGAACGTGATCACACCGCTTAACGTCTATCTGGCGGTCATGGTCGGGTTCGCGCAAAAGTACCAAAAGGACGCGGGGATCGGCACCATCGTGGCGCTGATGCTGCCCTATACCGCGGTGCTGTTGGTGCTTTGGACGCTGCTTCTGGTGATCTGGACCGTGCTTGGCATTCCGCTGGGGCCAAGTTGAACCGGTAATGGCTGGACGCAAGCCGGGGGGGCGGGCTAGCCTGCCCCGGCCCATTTTCCCTTTGACTGCGGATTTTCGATGCGTAGTGTTGCCGTCCTTTTCGCCCTCGCCCTGCCGATGTCCGCCGCCTCGGCCTTGTTCGCAGAGCCTGCCATGACCCTGCCCACCTCGGCGCGTGGCAATGAACCGGGCTGGTCCGTGACGCTGGATTCCGGGCTGATGGTGTTTCAGATGATGGATGGCACGCGGATCGGCGTGACGATGCCCAAGGTCGAAGCAGTGGAGGGCGGCAAGAAATTCTCCGCCAATCTCGCGGTGACGCTGACGCCGGTCTTGTGCCACGACACCATGAGCGGCATGCCGCATCCGATGACGGCGGTGGTAGAGACGGGGGGGCAGGTGCTGAATGGCTGCGCCGGATCGCCGGGCGATCTGTTGTCGGGCGAATGGACGGTCACCGCGATCGGTGCGGACAAGGTGGCAGACCCGGTTCTGGTCACACTTGGCTTTGATCCCGCGACGGGCGGCGTTCACGGCAGTTCTGGCTGCAACCGTTTTTTCGGCGGCTTCACCCTGACCAGCGAGGGGCTGTCCTTCGGCCAGGGCCTGGGCGGCACGATGATGATGTGCGAGGACGCGCAGATGAAGGTCGAGCGCAGCTTTCTGGACACGATGCCCAAGGTCACCGGCTTTGACATTGATGCGGACGGAAACCTGGTGCTGAAGGCGGGCGGCGATGCGGTGATAGCCGCCAA
>JANLQT010000401.1:0-1918 GCA_031368035.1 Rhodobacterales bacterium
CTCTGGGATCACCCGCACGCCGGTCTCGGTCTCGTGCAGCGTCCAGATGCTTTCCAGAATCTGGGTCGTTGTGTCGTAGCCACCGGTTTCCCGCACCTCCAGCGCGCGGCCGGCCGCATCCGTCACCCGCCGCGCCACCACCGGCACCGGACTGATCTTTGCCAGCCAATCGAGGCTGGGATTAGCGATGTCAAAGGCGAAGCGGCCCTGCGGCTTCAATCTGCCCGCAATCGCGCGGAAACAGCGAACCAGATCGGCCTCGTCCAGCAGAAGTTGCAGGCTGCTGAACATGATTAAGGCCAGATCGAACGCGCCGGCGACCGGCGGATCGCAAAAATCGCCCACCACCCATTCGTGCGCTGGCGCGCGCGCCTTGGAAATCGCAATCATGCCCGGCGAAAGATCAACACCCGCCACGCGCGCCCCAGCCGGCATCCGCGCAGCCAGTTGCAGCGTCATCGACCCGGTGCCGCAGCCCAGGTCCAGCAGGGCTTGCGTCTGGGGGCCGACCAATTGCAGGTAGAAATCGAGCAGCGGGCGGCGATCCATGTCGATCAGATCATAGACTGCCGCCCAGCTTTCGGGATAAGCCGGGCTATGGCCGGGTTCCACCCCTGCAACCCGTGTCGGAGGAATGGGATGATCGGCATCGGCAGACATCGGCACTTCTCCTTGGGGCAAGCGTCCGGTCACCCGAAGGCAGGCTTGCAACTCTGGCAAGGTCACTCCTAGTGTTCAACCCACAGGAAGACAAGTTCCGGCAGGGTAGGACGGGCAAAGTGGGGGTTCGATGAGCGACGGTGTCATCACCCTCTTTGGTCTCGGCGACCGGTCGGGCTGGGAAGCGGCCACCGCCGGATCAGAGACCTTACCGTCGCAAACTTGGGCCTATGCCCGCGGCCTCGCCGCCGCCGGCCTTACGCCGCAACTGGCCGTTGTCGAGGCGGGCGAGGCCCGCTTGGTGCTGCCGTTCCACGAACGCAGCTTCCAAGGCTTCACCGACATCGCCACCTTGCCGGGACTGTCGGGCGCGTCGATCCATCCCGCCAGTTCGGCGCCACTCGCGCTCTGGCGCGATTATGCGGCCGGGCGTGGCTGGGTCTGCGGCTATCTTCAGCTGTCCATCTCGACTGGCGCGCTCGCGGTCGCGGCACCCGACGACACCATGTCGCGCAACGCGCTCTTTGTTTTCGATCTGGCTACTTGGGCGGCAGAGCGATCCCCGGGGCACAACATGCGCAAGACCCTGCGGCGGGGCGAGCGCGAGGGCGCGGTGTTCTGCACTGATCGTGACTGGCTGGCAGAGGTCTTTCCAGCGCTTCATGCCCAGGCGATGGCGCGGGTGGGGGAAGCGCCGGTCTTTCCGCCAGAGACGCTGGCGATCTGGGCGGATGACCCGGACGTGCGGTTCATCGGCGGGGGGATCGACGGCCAGATCGAGGTCGCTGGCCTATGCCGAATGCGCAACGGCATTGCGGAGGGGCATCTCGCCGGATCGACGGACGCAGGCCGTGGCCTGCATGCCTGGCTCTTCGCGAGGTCGGCGGCATGGTTCGCGACCCTGGGCGTTCGGTACTACAACATCGGCGGCTACGGTCAGCCGGGGGACGGGCTGCACATGATGAAGGCGCGGCTTGCGGCGACAGAGCATCCGCTGCGGGCGATCCGCCAAATTTACCGGCCTGACCTGTTCGACAGCCTTTGCCGGGCGGCGGGCGTTGCGGCCGATGCCGCCTACTTCCCACCCAATCGGACGCCCGGCGCATGATCCAACATCACCATGTCGCGCGGAAGTTCACAAAGGGTATCAGTGGCGTAACGTCATTGACCAAAAGAAGAAATCCGTCGGTCCTCCCAAAAACAACGGGTTACCAAAGGCAGCTTATCGCCGCGCGTCTGAGGCAACCGTTTGCCATGT
>JANLQT010000484.1:0-11818 GCA_031368035.1 Rhodobacterales bacterium
CACCGCAGTTATGGCCAGCGATATCCGCATGAATTGTCCGGCGGCCAGCGCCAGCGCGTTGCCATCGCCCGCGCGCTGATCCTGAAACCGGATGTGCTGGTGGCGGACGAGCCGACCTCGGCGCTGGATGTGTCGGTCAAGGCGCAGATCATCAACCTGCTGCTGGATGTGCAGCAGGACATGGGGCTGTCGATCCTGTTCATCAGCCATGATCTGTCGGTGGTCCGCTCGCTGACCGACAGTGTGGCGGTGATGTTCAACGGCCGGATCGTCGAACAGGCGCCGACCGAGGCGATTTTCTCGGATGCCCGCCACCCTTATACCCAAGGGTTGCTGTCAGCGATCCCGGTGCTGAACCCGCGCGACCGCCGCACCCGCAGTTTCCTGACACGGGACGAAATCGACGCCGCCATTCCCCGCCTTCCGGCCCAGGGCGCGGCAGCCTCGCCAGTTCCGCAATTGGTCGAGGTTGGCCCCGACCATCTGGTCGAGGCGATCTTGCAATGAAAGGCTGGCGCACATGTTCCGCTTCATAATCGGCCGGCTGCTGTCCATCGCGCTGACCTTCACCGTGGTGTCGCTGATCGTGTTCCTGATGATGCATGCCGTGCCGGGCGGGCCGTTCGACGGCAATGACATGCCGGTCTCGGATGCGGTCAAGGCCAAGCTGAACGCCAGCCTTGGCCTCGATAAGCCGCTGTATGTGCAGTATTTCAAATACATGTGGGGCGTGTTGCATTTCGATTTCGGCGTGCCGTTTCAAAGCCCCGGCGAGACGGTGCTGGAGCTTCTGGCCCGGGCCTGGCCGCCCAGCCTGATCCTTGGCGGCGCGGGCGTTCTGATCGGCGCGCCGCTTGGCATTCTTCTGGGCATCGCCGCCGCGCTGAACCGCAACACCTGGATCGACTATTCCGTTTCGGCGTTTTCCACGCTGGGGCTGACCATTCCGGTGTTCGTGATTTCGATGATCCTGATCATGCTGTTCGCGGTCTGGCTGAACTGGCTGCCCGCCGCCGGCTGGGACAAACCGCACAGCTGGATCCTGCCCATCACCGCCTATGCCGCGATCCCGATGGCGACCTATGCGCGCTATACAAGGTCCTCGATGCTGGATGTGATGAACAAGCCCTTCGTCACCGTGCTGCGCGCCAAGGGGCTGTCCGAGCAACGCATCATCTTCCAGCACGTCCTGCGCAACGCCTCGCTGCCGATGGTCACGGTGTTCCTGCCAATGTTCATCGGCACCGCCACCGGGTCGATCTTTGTCGAGGCGATGTTCCGGGTGCCGGGACTGGGGGCCTATTTCGTCTCGTCGATCAACCTGCGGGACTATCCGCTGGAAATGGCGCTGATCTTGATGATCACCATGATGTTCTGCGTGGCCTATCTGATTTCCGACATCGTCTATGCCCTGCTGAACCCCCGTATCCGGTTTGGAGGCAAGCCATGACCGCCCATGCCGCGATGACACCCACCCTGACTGCCCGATCCATGCGCAGCCCGTTGTATTTCGCCTTCCGCCGCTTCACCGACAACAAGGCGGCGGTGGTCTGCGGGCTGATCCTTGCCGTGATCATCCTGATGGCGATCTTCGCGCCGCTGATCACCCAAACCGGCTATGCCGATCAGAAATACCTGACCGAAGCATTGTCCTTCCCCTCGGGCGCGCATTGGTTCGGCATCGACGATCTGGGACGGGATTTCTTCACCCGCATCGTCTTTGGCGCGCGGGTGTCGCTGTCCATCGGCTTTTCGGCGGCACTGGTTTCGGTGGTCATCGGCATCCCCTTGGGGGCCATCGCCGGCTATTACGGCGGCAGCGCTGACTGGTGCGTGATGCGCCTGATCGAGTTGTTTTCGGTGGTCCCGCCGCTTTTGGCCGCCATGCTGCTGGGCGCGCTGACCAATGGCGGCTTTCTGACCATCGTGCTGATCGCAGCCCTGTTCGGCTGGGTGCAGGTCTGCCTGCTGGTCCGCGCGCAGGTGAAGTCCTTCCGCGAGAAGGAATTCGTGCTCGCCGCAAAGGCCCTTGGCGCCAGCCCGGGCTACATCATCCGCCGCCACCTGATCCCGAACTCGGTCTCGCCGATCATCGTCGGCTTCGTGCTGGCGATTCCGCTGGCGATGATGCTGGAAGCCTCGCTTTCCTTCCTTGGCATCGGCGTGCCGCCGCCGATCCCAAGCTGGGGCCAGATGATCAATGTCGGCATGAACTTCATGTATTTCTATTGGCACCTTGCGGTGTTCCCCACCGCCGCACTGGCCATCACCGTGCTTGCCACCACGCTTTTCGGCGATGGGCTGCGCGACGCGCTTGACCCCACCCTGAAAGGCCGCTGACATGAGCGAGAACCTCGCCGCCCTGTTCCTGCTGGACCCCAGCTTGACCTTCCTCAACCACGGCTCGTTCGGCGCCTGCCCCCGTCCGGTGTTCGAGGATTACCAGCGTTGGCAATTGAAACTGGAACGCCAGCCGGTGGCGTTTCTGGACCCGAACCGCGGCCTGTCCGGCTGGATGCGCGAAGCGCGCGAGGCTTTGGCCGGGGTTGTCGGCGCGGCGCCCGAGGATCTGGTCGGGTTGACCAATGCCACGCTGGCGCTGAACATCGTGGCGCAATCGCTGGACCTGAAGCCCGGCGACGAGATTCTGACCACCGACCACGAATATGCCGCGCTTGAAAAGACCTGGGCCTATGTCTGCCGCCGCTCTGGCGCGGTGGTGAAGGTCGTCTCGATCCCGTTGCCGCTGACCACCGAAGCGCAATTCACCGAGTCCGTTCTGGCCGGCATCACAGACCGGACCCGCGTTCTGTTTCTCAGCCACATCACCTCGGCCACGGCGCTGGTATTCCCGATCGCGCGCGTGGTGGCCGAGGCGCGGGCGCGCGGCATTTGGTCGGTGATCGACGGCGCCCACACGCCGGGGCACATCCCGCTGAACCTTGATGCCCTTGGCGCGGATTTCTATGCCGGCAACTGCCACAAATGGATGATGGCGCCGAAAGGGTCGGGCTTCCTGCATGTGCGCCGCGAATTGCAGACGATGTTGAACCCGCTGATCATCAGCCACGGCTGGACCGAAGACGCCAAGTCGCCGGAGGCCAAGGGCGTATTCGGCAATTCCCCCTTCATTGATGGGCTGGAAATGCAGGGCACCCGCGATCCGTCCGCCTGGCTGTCCGTGCCGTCCGCCATCGCCTTTGCCCGTCAGCACGACTGGGCCAAGGTCGCGCTGCAATGCCGCGATCTGGTGCAAGGCACTGCCGCCCGCGTCGCGGTGCTGACCGGGCTGCCGGGGTTTTGCAGCCCGGAATTCTGCGCGCCGCAGATGGTGTCGATGCCGGTTACGCCCTGTGACCCGCTGGTGTTGCAACGCAGCCTGCTGGACCAGTTCGGCATCGAAATCCCCTGTTTCAAATGGCAGGACCACACCATCGTCCGGGTTTCCGCCCAAGGCTACAACACCCAAAGCCAGATGGACCTTCTGGTCACGGCCTTGACAGACTTGCTACCCAAGCTAAGTGCGTCACGCTGACCTGTCTGCGTCGGCTTTAGGGAGAAGCACCATGAAGCGCGGCGCGCTGCACTATCTTGAACCGATTGACACCCCGTCCCGCGGGGTGGCCGTGCTGGAAGCGATGGCCGAGATGATCGAGCGCGCCGGTCTGCAAGTCGGCGACCGCCTGCCGCCCGAAGTGGCGATTGCTTCGGCGCTTGGGGTTGGCCGGTCCACCATCCGCGAGGCGCTGAACCGCTGGGAAGGTCTGGGCCTGATCCGAAGGCGGCGTGGCGACGGGACCTATCTGACCGCCCGGATCGGCACGGCGCACGGGCCCCTGCCCCTGATCGTGCAGCTTGAGGGCGAGGCGATCCTGCGGCTTCTGGACATGCGGCGGGTGATCGAATCCGGCACCGTGCGGCGGGCGGCAACCAATGCAACCCTGGCGCAGCGGCAACAGATTGCGCGGCTGTGCGACACGCTGCTGGAGGTGGTCGCGGCTGGCCAGCCCTACCGGATGGCCGACATGGCCTTTCACGCGGCGATCTGCGATGCCACCGGCAATCCGATGTTTGGCCAGCTTCTGCAGCGCATGGACGAAGCCTTCGAACGCTCGGCAGAATCGCCCTTCACGGTGCCGGGCTTCGGCCTGGCGTCCTTCCCGCCGCACCGCAACCTGTCCGACGCCATCGTCGCAGGAGACCCTGCTGCCGCCGAAGCCGCCCTCAACACCATCATCGACCGGGTCGAAGCCGAAATCCGCGTCATCATCGCCGGAGAGTCCCTCGCAGCACCCTGACGGGGCAAGTCGGGCGCCAAGGGATGCGCCGCCGTCGCCCCGGCGCGATCAAGGGCCTGCGGTCTGGATGCGATCAGCCTCCGCCCACTCCCCTGCCACATCTTGCAGGCAGGTGATCAATCTTTGCGCGGCCGGCGACATCAGATCGTCGGCGCGGGTCGTAATGCCGACGGGGCGTGTCGTTGTCGGCAGCGGGACTTTCAGCGCCGCGATGCTGCCGCCCTGGATTTCCAGCCGCGCAAGCTGCACCGGCCAGACCGCGAGATAATCCCCAAGTTGCAAAAGACGCCGGGTTGTCAGGAACGACACCGTCTCGACCCGGTGCGCCGGGGGCTCAAGGTTCTCGTCGCGAAACGCCTTCTCAATCTGGCGGCGCAAACTGGTCGAGGGGCCGGGCAGGATCCAGTCCTGCCCCAGCAGATCGGCCAGGCCAAGGCCGCTGCGCTGTGCCAGAGGGTGATCGCGGCGCACGACGATCTGGGCATGGTCATTCATCAGATGGACCTGCCGCAGCCCTTCGCGGTCGCGGAACTCTGGCAGGCGGCCCACCACAAGGTCAAGCTCACCGGAGCGAAGCGCAGGCATCAGCAGGTCATTGGTCGCCTCTTCGACCTTGATCACCAGATTGGGCCGGTCCCGTCGCAGACGCGCGATGGCCTCGGGCAACAGACCCGCCGACCCGGCCAGCAGGGTGCCGATGGCAACCTGGCCTTCGGACCCGTCGCGCAGGTCGGCCATTTCCTGTTCGGCCTTGTCGATCTGGGCCAGGATCAGCCGGGCATGGGCGGCCAAATGGCTGCCAAAGGGCGTCGGCACCACGCCGCGGTTGGTCCTGTCAAACAACAGCACGCCCATCTGAGCCTCGGCATCCTGCAACGCCTTGGTCACGGCGGACTGGGTCATGTTCAGGGTGCCCGCCGCCCGAAGCAGGTTGCCCTCGGCCAGAATGGCAACGACCAGACGCAGGGGGCGCACGGTCAGACGTTGGGCGACATGGGGCATGGCGCGGCTTGCTTTTCCAATCAGGAATATCTGATTGGAATAATCTCAGTTGCCCTCATGTCAGCCAAGCCCATTCATGGCCGCGAAGGCTGCCCGCCGGACAGCCACAACCAACCCCTGGACGCTTGAAGACACCTGACCCCTCCCCTTTGACGCGCCTGACCTGCCTTGCTTTGGACACCGCCGACCCGCTGGCAGGGTACCGCGCGGCGTTCGACCTGCCCGAGGGCACGATCTATCTGGACGGAAATTCCCTTGGCGCGCTGCCGCACCGGGTGGTAGCGCGGATGCGCGATGCCATCACCGAGGAATGGGGCAAGGGCATGATCCGGTCGTGGAACGACGCCGACTGGTATCTGGCCCCCCCAGCGTGCGGGAGCAGTCCTTGCGCGGCTGATCGGTGCAGGCGCGGACGAGGTCATCGTCTGCGATTCGACTTCGGTGAACCTGTTCAAGGTGCTGGTGGCCGGGCTGAAGCTGCGCCCTGCCCGCAAGGTCATCATCTCGGAGACGGGGAACTTCCCGACCGACGTCTATGTCAGCGCCCGGGTGGCCGAGATGCAGGGCGCCGCGTTGCGCTGCGTGGCCCCCGATCAGGTGCAAGCCGCGATTGCCGAAGCGGGCGCCGATTTCGCGCTCGTCCATCTGACGCAGGTGAACTGCAAGACCGGACTGATCCATGACATGAACGCGATCACCCGCGCGGCCCATGCGGCGGGCGGTCTGGCGATCTGGGATCTTGCCCGCAGCGCGGGCACGCTGGCGGTGGACCTTGCCGCCGCCAATGCCGATTTCGCCGTGGGGTGCGGCTATAAATACCTGAACGGAGGCCCGGGCGCGCCGGCCTTTGTATTCGGGGCCAAGCGGCACCATGCCGATATCTATCAGCCGATTGCGGGCTGGCATGGTCACGCCAAACCCTTTGCCTTCGCCCACGACTATCAGCCTGCCCCCGGCATCGCCCGGATGCTGGCGGGCACCGCGCCGCAACTGGGCGTCATCGCGCTGGAAACCGCGCTGTCGGTGTTCCGCGATGTGGATATGACGCAGCTGCGCGCCAAGGGCATGGCCTTGGGCGATCTGTTCATCCGGCTGGTGGATCAGGAACTGGCCGGCCACGGCTTTGGTCTTGCAAGCCCGCGCGATGGGGCAAGGCGCGGCAGTCAGGTGTCGCTGACCCACCCCGAGGGCTATGCGATCATGCAGGCGGTGATTGCGCGCGGCGCGGTCGGCGATTTCCGCGCCCCGGATATTCTGCGGTTCGGCTTTGCCGGGTTGTATGTGACCCATGCCGATATCTGGGACGCCATCGCCGTCCTGCGCGGGGTGATGGATCAGCGGCTTTGGGATCAGCCGCAGTACAAGGCCGTCAAGGCCGTGACCTGAGCGCCGGACAGATCAAAACCCGCCCTTCTGACCGGAGGGCGGGCTTTTTGGTGGGTGCGCGGGATCAGTCGCGCGGGGGCCAGATCTTGTCGGGCAGGCCCATCAACGGCTCTCCCAGCATGGGCGTGGACAGGGCATAGGCGCCGTGCGCCGAGAACAGCCAGATGATGTTGCGGTCATATTCGGTGAAGATGGCGAAGTTGGAATTGTCATAGGTCCAATCCGGCATCTCATCCGCCTTCGGGAAACGCGGCACGAAATAGGCACCGATGGTGGGTTTGGTGGGGTCGGTCACATCGAAGATCTGCACCCCGGCGGTGTAGAACGCATAGGGCACCACCCCGTCATGGCCGAACCCCGGTTGATGCGCCGTGCCGGACCGTTTGGGGCCGAAACTGCCAAGGCGCTGGCAATAATCGGTAAAACCGGCCTCCTTTGGCGGGGTCGGGCGCGGCAGGGTGGCGGCGATCTTGGGATGGACCGGATCGTTGGCGTCAATCACATAGATGTCCTTGTAGGGCTCGAAACAGTTGGTGTTCATCGGATAGCCGTTCGACAGCACAAAGCCGGTGCGGGCGTATTGCGTGGTGTCAACATTGTCGAACTCGGTCCCGGCAAAGCTGGGCGGGACGGTCAGATGGCCCAGGATATGCGGGTCCGCCGGGTTGGTCAGATCGAACGTGTAAAACCCAAGGCCTGCCATGGCGCCAAAGCCGATCTTGCCGCCCTTGTCCACCGGGGTCGGGGTGAACATCGGCATGCGCGATCCCATCCACGAGGTGCGATTGCCCGCGCGCGGGTTGTCCAGATAGGCCGCCTCGCTGGCCGCATCGCCCACCACCTGACCGGGCACCGTCACCTGTTTCACGAATACCGGATTGGCCGGGTCGGACATGTCCCAGACCTGATAGCCGGGGGAATACAGGTAGTCGGGAAACTCGGTCAGCGCATAGCTGTCATCGGGGGCCGAGGACAGGATCATGTATTTGCCCCCGGTATAGTTCGGCGCATCCAGCGAGCCAGAGCCTTGCTGCTGCCCGATCGGGGCATCGGGGTGCGCGACGTCGGTGGTGCGGGTGGCGATCAGCGTCCATTGGTCGGGCGTCGGCCCGTCCATGGTGAACACCTTGAAGCCTTTCAGCGAGTTGTAATTCCGCTGCGCCGCAACTTTGTCCGGCTCGCGCATCTTGTCGCGCATCAGGCCCTGGCGGCCGATTTCATAGGAAGCGACCACGATATTCTTTTGCAGCTTGGCATTCCAGGCGATGGTGATGCCGCCGAAAAATCGGTCACGCTGGCGCTGTCGAACTCTTCCGAGGACCCGTCCGGCCCCCAGACGCCGCCTTTGGAATAGACCTCGACCGCATGGGCGGGGTCGGTGATATCCAGCACCCGCATATAGTCGCGGTCATGGGCGTAAAGATAGCGTTTGCCTTCGAAATCAACCACATCGGGCCAGGCGTGCCAAGGAGAGGTGACATGCGGGTAGAACGCGATTTCGGTGACATTCATCGCATAGGAGTTCTGGTCCCATGCCTGAAGCTGGCCGGGAAAGCCGGGGGCGCTGCCCGTCAGGGGGGTGGCGACGGGGTGCTTGAAAGTGCCGGTGGCCGCATCCATCCCATAATCCACGCCCGGCAGCGGCGCTGCGGGCGGGTTTTCGGGTGTGATGGCCGCCCAGGCTTTCAGGAAGGGATCGACCAGATTGATCTCGCCCAGCGGTTCTTCCTGCCAATCCTGTGCCAAAGCGCCAGCCGCCCAAAGCGCGCAAAGCGCCGTTGCCGCCAGCAGACGAGACGTTCGCATCCGGGTATCCTTTCGATCACATGGCCGTTTTGGCCGTCGCTGGAAAGGCTGGGCCGGTTCTGAGGAAAGGAAAATGGAATTATCTGGCTTTGGATATGACGCTTCGGAATATCCATCGCGCCGCCTGCTATCTGATTTCGGAATATCCAGTGGTGATTAGTTCATTTGTTTTCATGGCTCGTTGCTTCCATCCTGCAAGCCCAAACGCAACTGACACGCCGAGAGATGCATGCCCGACTATCCCGATCTGAGCCTTTATATCAGCGGCGCGTGGCGCAAGACCGGGCAATCCTTGCCAGTCCTGACCCCCGCGACGGAAGCCGAGATCGGCCGGGTGCCCGTCGCCCGCCGTCAGGATCTGGACGATGCATTGCAGGCCGCCGCAACGGGCTTCCGGGTCTGGCGCGCCACCTCTCCCCGCGCACGGGGAGAGGTGATCCTGCGCGCCGCCGCATTGATGCGCGCGCGCATCGACCAGATTGCAACGGACATTACCCTGGAACCAGGCAAGCCTCTGGCGCAGGCCCGGCTGGAGGTGATCCGGGGCTGCGAATTCTTCGAATGGGACGCTGGCGACGCGCAGCGCCTGTATGGCCGCGTGGTGCCGAGTGCGCCCGGCATCCGCTATCTGGTGCTGCAGCAGCCGGTCGGCACCGTGGCCGCCTTCGCGCCCTGGAACTTCCCGATGAGCCAGCCCGCGCGCAAGATCGCCGGAGCTTTGGCCGCAGGCTGTTCGATCATCATCAAGGCCGCCGAGGAAACTCCCGCAGGGGCCTGGCACATCGCCCGCGCCTTTCATGACGCGGGCCTGCCTGCCGGGGTGTTGAACCTGGTGTTCGGGGTGCCGTCCGAGATTTCCAACCATCTGATCCCGCAGGATCAGGTGCGGCTGGTGGCCTTCACCGGCTCGACCGCCGTGGGCATCCAGCTGACGGAACTGGCCGCGCGCTCCATGACGCCAGTGCTGATGGAACTGGGTGGGCACGCGCCGGTCATCATCTGCGACGATGTGGACCCGCAGATCGCCGGGCGGATGTCGGCGGCCCGCAAGGCGCGCAATGCCGGGCAGGTCTGCACCTCTCCCACCCGGTTTTTCGTGGAAGAGACGCTGTATCAGCCCTATGCGGCGGCTTTTGCCGCACGGGCGGCGGCGGTGAGCCTTGGTAATGGCCTGATGCCCGGCGTTGAGATGGGGCCGCTGGCCAATCATCGCCGGATCGCGGCGATGGAAGCCTTGGTCGAAGATGCCCGCGCCAAGGGGGCCAAGGTGCTGACCGGCGGCACCCGGCCCAAGGGTCCGGGATACTTCTACCCCATCACCGTTCTGGCCGAAGTGCCGGACGATGCCCGCATCCTGCAGGAAGAACCGTTCGGGCCGCTGGCGGTGATCAACCCCGTGCCGTCGCTGGACGATGCCATTGCCCGCGCCAATGCCCTGCCCTTCGGTCTGGCCGCCTATGCCTTCACCCACCGCGCCGCGACGGTGGACCGGTTGATGACCGAGATCGAGGCCGGCAACTTGTCGATCAACACGCTGGAAGCCTCGGTTCCCGAAGTGCCGTTCGGCGGCGTGAAGGCCAGCGGGCAGGGCCGCGAAGGCGGGATTGAAGGCAGGCAGCACTATGTCGAGGTCAAGACCATCTCGCACCGGATGGCGCTGGAACCGGACCCGACCGTATCGGGAGAGCGGGCATGATGTATGACCGCGCCTCGGCCAAAGCCCACGCCCGGGCGCATATGCGCGGCATCTGGGCGGCGGCGCTGATGCCCTTTGCGCCGGATCTGTCGCTCGACGAGGCCGGGTTTCGTGCCAACATCGACCACTGGATCCATGATCTGGGGATTGCGGGCCTGTTCATCGCGGGCAAGCAGGGCGAGCTCTTCTCGATGTCGGTGGATGAACGCAAGCGCAGCTTCGATATCGCGGTGTCGGCCTGTGCGGGGCGGGCGCAGACCATCATGTCCTGTTCGGATCAGAACATGGATGCGGTGATCGACCTGGCGCGTCACGCGCAGGCTTGCGGTGCCGATTACATCGTGGTCCACGCCCCGATCCTGCATTTCTTCAGGGCGCAGGACGAAACCGTGCTGCGCTATTACGAGACCATCGCCAGCAAGGTCGATATCGGCATCGCGCTGTGGTCGCATCCGGATTCGGGCTATGTGATGAGCCCCGCTTTGTGCAACCGGCTGGCCGATATCGAAACCGTGGTCGCGATCAAATATTCCGTGCCGCGCCCGATGTATGCCGAACTGACCCGTTTGTCCGGCGACCGGATTATCGTTTCGACCTCGTCCGAGGAAGACTGGCTGGACAACATTCTGGAGCTTGGCTGGCAACTTTACCTTTGTTCCTCGCCGCCCTATCTGCTGCAAACCGCGCGCGACCACCGGATGCACGATTATACCGAGGCGGCCTTCGCCGGGCGCATCACCGAGGCGCGGGCGATCCAGGCCTCGCTTGACCCCGTGCGCCGCGCGTTGCGGGACACGCGGCCGGCGGAAAAACCCCATGCCCACCAGAAATACTGGCAAAGCCTGCTGGGCCAGACCGGCGGCGGCGTCCGTCCGCCCTGTCTGGAACTGACGGACGCCGAAAAAGCCCGAACCCGCGCCGCTTTCGATGCTTGCGGCCTGAACCTGTAAGGAGCCGACCCCCATGTCACGTCTTGCAGCCTTCAATTTCCAGAACTGGATCGACGATCACAAGCATCTGCTGAAGCCCCCGGTCGGCAATCAGATGGTGTTCAAGGGCGCCGATCTGATCGGTCACCGTGGTTGGCGGGCCGAACAAGCGCACCGATTATCACGACGATCCGGTCGAGGAATTCTTCTATCAACTGAAGGGCGACATGGTCCTGAAGCTGCACGACACCTCCAGCGGCGAGTTCTATTACGTGCCGATCCGCGAGGGCGACATTTTCCTTCTGCCCGCCCATATGCGCCATTCGCCGCAACGCCCGCAGGACGGCTCGATCGGGCTGGTGATCGAACCGGCACGCCCGGAAGGCGCCCTGGACGCGGTGGAATGGTATTGCTTCAATTGCCATGCCCGCGTGCACCGGGCCGAGGTTGATCTGGTCAGCATCGTCGATGACCTGCCGCCGATCTATGCCCGGTTCTATGCCGACGCCGCGCTGCGCACCTGCCCGAACTGCGGCGCGGTGCATCCGGGAAAAGAGCCGCCTGCCGGGTGGGTGACGCTGTGACCAAAGCCGCCGGTGTGGTGCTGGTCGGCTTTGGCGCCATCGGCGGCGCCGTGGCGGCCCTGTTGCTCGAACGGGGCCAGGCGGGCCGCATCGTGGCGGTCGGCCTTCGCGGGGGCG
>JANLQT010000464.1:0-8048 GCA_031368035.1 Rhodobacterales bacterium
TCCTGCACCTGACTGCCGACAGCCGCTATCGTTTGTGGGTGAACGGCGCTTTCGTGGGGCGCGGGCCAGAGCGGTCCTGGCCAACCTCCATGGCGATCGATGCCCGTGACATCTCGGCCCTTTTGCACTCCGGCCGCAACACCTTGGCGATTCAGGTCTATTCCCCCGGCTATTCGCATTTCGCCCATGTCCACCGCGCCGCGACCGGCGCGCTTGGCTGGCTGGAGGTGGACGGCGAACCCAACTTGAAAACCGATCGCAGCTGGCGCGCCCGCCGCGATCCCTCGTGGGACCCTCTGGTCCCGCGCGTCTCGATCTACGGCACCGGGGTGGAAGAGCGGGACATGGCCCTTGACGCGTCGTGGCAGACCACCGATGCCTCCCCCTGGGCTGCCGCCCGCATCGTGCAGACGGCAGAGGGCCCGATCTGGGCAAGCCTGCGCCGCCGCGCCGCGCCGCTGTTGCAGGAAGACCTCCTTCCCCTGACCACGCCCTGGCAGACCCGTCTTGGCTCGACCCCGCCCGTGACCGCCGACCCGCACGAGGACCTGCGCGCCGCCTTCGCCGCCGGATCGCCCGGACCGGTGCCGGAAACCCTCTCCCCTGGCCAGACCGCGATCTGGATCTTCGACCTCGGCCAAAGCCGCACCTGCGTCGGCGGCGCGCGCCTGACCGCCGTGGGCGGCGAGCGCCTGACGATCTCCTATGCCGAGAAGCTGAAGGAGGACGAACTCCTCCTGCCCGATCCCGCCACCTACTGCCGCATGCGCCCCACCGACTGCGCGACCCTGCGCCCCGGTCCGCAAGAGGTCGAAGGCTTCACCTTGCGCGGCGGGCGGTACCTGATCTTCCGGCTGGACGCGGTGGCCCCCTTTACCCCGGCCCCCAGCTTCCACGCCCGCCTGCCCCGCTATCCGTTGCAGGAGCGCCCCGTGGCCCCGACCGGAGACGCGACTCTGGACGCCGTTGCGCAGATGTGCCGCCGCACCATTCTGTCCTGCCTGCAGGACGGTTTCGTGGATTCGATTTGGCGGGAAAGCTCGCAATGGCTGGGCGATGTCGTCGCCGAAGCCTTTGCGCTGCAAGGGATTTCGAACGACCCCCGCCCCCTGCGTTTCGCCCTCGACATGGCGGCAGAGGGGGCCGCCTCGGACGGTATCCTGCCTTCCGTCCTGCCGGGCGATGTGCCGGCCTATGTGGTCACCGACTACAATTTCAGCTGGGTCGAGCTTCTGGCGATGTACATCGCCCATCCCGGCGCACCGGACGCCGAGGCAGTGCTGCGCCAGCATTGGCGCGCCCTGACCCGGATGCTCGCCCGCTTTCGCGCCGATCAGGGGCCGGACGGGCTGATCCGGTCCCAGCCCGGCCGCCGCCTGTTCCTCGACTGGTCTGGGCAAGACCGCTCCGAGCCGAACCTGGCCTATAACCTGCGCTTTCTGCACGCCCTGCGAACCGCCGCTGCCCTGAACCCGGCCACGCCCGAGGCCGCGTGCTGGACCCGCGACGCCTCCGCGCTTCAGCACGCCCTTCGCCAGTCCCATCGCGCCGAAGACGGCTGGCGCGAAAGCCCCTTGGGCGCCCCGGCCTGCCAGTTGGCGCTGGCACTGCTGATCCTTACCGAAACCGTGACCGGCGCCCAGGCGGACACGCTGGCGGGCCGGATCACCGCCCGCTCGCTGGACCTGACGGACGCCAGCCCCCCCGGCACACTGATGCTCGCCAGCCCGTTCATGCATCATTACGTCTTTCAGGCGCTGCACGCCCTTGGCCGCCGCGATGCCATCGGCGCCATCATCGCTGGCCGCTGGGGCCGCTGGGCGCTGGCGGGGGAAGCCACCACCTGGGAGAACTGGGACATCTCTTTCCCCGACGGCTCGGCCTGCCACGGCTTTTCCGCCCACCCGCTTGGCTGGTTGCAGAAGTGAAGCAGCGGAGCTTCGCAAGACTTTTCGTTGGATAGATTGGGGGTTTCACACCCCCAAACCCCCGTGGAGGTATTTGTCCCCGCAGTGATGTGAAAGTTGCCGCACGTCTCCATTCACCGAAGCCATAAATATTCCCGGGGTCTGGGGCAGCGCCCCAGCTTTGCAGCGGTTCAGGCCGGGCAGACGCCCGCCAGCCATTCCCGTTGCCGCTCCATCTGGAACGGGCCGCCGCCTTCGTGGTCGTTGAACGTGTAGCGCTCCATCGCCTTTGACCCAGCATAGGCGTTGAAGGCGGCATAGACGGTCGATGGCGGGCAGATCGTGTCCATGATGGCGACCGAGAACAGCGCAGGTGCGGTGGCGAGGGCGGCGAAATGCACGCCGTCGAAACTGTTCAGGGTGGTGAAGACCTGGGCCTCGGCGGCGCGGTGAACGGAAAGGTAGCGGGCGATTTCCAGATAGGGATCGCGGGTGGCCACGGTGACGCCGCGGTAGAAGTCGCACAGGTAAGGCACGTCCGGCATGACGGCGGCAAGGCCGGGCACCAGCCCTGCTGCGGCAAGCGCGATGCCGCCGCCCTGGCTGCCGCCGGTGACACTGATGCGCGCGGGGTCGATGCCGGGCAGCGCGCGGGCGGCCTCGACCGCGCGGACGGCGTCGGCGAACACGCGGCGGTAGAAGTAATCCTCGCGCCGCTGGATGCCTTTGGTCATGAAGCCGGCTTGAGAGGGGTCTGACCCCACCGGGTCTGGCGTATGACCCGGCGCCCAGCCCGAGCCTTGCCCGCGCGTGTCCATCACCAGCACCGCACGCCCGGTGGCGGCCCAGAACAGATGTTCATGCGCGAAACTGCGCCCGCCGTTGTAGCCGATGAACTTCACCACGCAGGACCTCGCGGGGGCTTGCGAAGGACTGGCTTTGGGCTGGATCACCCAGCCGCGCACCGGATGGCCGCCATAACCGCGAAAGGTCAAGTCATAGACTTCGAACGCGGGCAGGCCGGCGTCCACGGGGTCAAGCGCCATGTCCAGCGGGTGGCGGCGCGTCTCGGCCAGCGTGCCCGCCCAGAAATCCTGAAAATCCGCAGGCATCTGGGCGGGTGAGCGATAGTCGGCCACCACATCGGGCATCAGGTCGGGAAAGGGCATGGCATCCTCCGTGTTTGCCGCTATCAAAGCCCAGATTGCGGCGGCAATCCAGCCCTTCCCATGGCCCCATGCGGTGCCTATAAGATCCGGGTCCCCAGGGAGGCCGCCCATGCGCAGTGCCGAGATCAGCCGCAAGACCGCCGAGACCGCGATCAGTGTCTCCGTCAATCTGGACGGGACCGGGGCGTCGCAGATCAGCACGGGCGTCGGGTTCTTCGACCATATGCTGGACCAGTTGGCCAAGCACTCGCTGATCGACATCACGCTGTCGGCCAAGGGCGATCTGCACATCGACGACCACCACACGGTGGAAGATTGCGGCATCGCTTTGGGTCAGGCGCTGGCACGCGCGGTCGGCGACAAGCGCGGCATCCGGCGCTATGGTCATTTCGCTTTGGCGATGGACGACGCGCAGGTGACATGTGCGCTGGACCTTTCGGCGCGGCCCTGGCTGATCTGCGATCTGGGGTTTCCCACCGCCAAGATCGGCACCTTCGACACCGAACTGGTGCGGGAGTTCTTTCAGGCGCTGGCCACGCACGGCGGCCTGACCCTGCACATCGACCGCAAGCATGGCTTCAACAGCCACCACATTGCCGAGGCCGCCTTCAAGGCCGTCGCCAAAAGCCTGCGCATGGCCGTGGAACTGGACCCGCGCGCTGAAGGCGTCCTGCCGTCCACCAAAGGCGCGCTATGAGCCTGACGGTTCTCGTCGATTACGACGCGGGCAATCTTCATTCGGCGCAAAAGGCCTTTGAACGCATGGCGCGCGAAGGCGCCGGGGGCGAGATTCTCGTCTCCTCCCGGCCCGAGGATGTGGCGCGGGCGGACCGGGTGGTGCTGCCTGGCGACGGGGCCTTTCCGGCCTGTCGCCGCGCGCTGGGGTCCTATGGCGGGCTGTTCGAGGCGATCGAAGAGGCGGTGACCAAGCGCGCCGTGCCGTTCCTTGGCATCTGTGTCGGCATGCAGATGCTGGCGAGTTGGGGCCGGGAATATGAAGATGTGCGCGGGTTTGACTGGATTGGGGGCGAAGTTGTCCGCATCCAGCCCGCTGACCCGCATCTGAAAGTGCCGCATATGGGCTGGAATGATCTGGTCATTGACCACGACCATCCGGTGCTCGCGGGCATCCAGACTGGCGATCACGCCTATTTCGTGCACTCCTACCAGTTCCGCGTCAGCGACCCGGCGCAACGGCTGGCGCATGTGGACTATGCCGGCGATGTCACCGCGATCGTCGGACGGGACACCATCATCGGCACCCAGTTCCACCCCGAGAAAAGCCAGGCCACCGGCCTTAAGCTGATTGCGAACTTCCTGACCTGGCGACCTTAAGCGCGCGGGCCATCAACAGGCTCATCCCAAGCGCCAGCAGCGCAGGCACCAGCGCCAGCGCAAAGACCTGCACGATGACATCGCGCAGCGCCTCGTCGCGCGCGCCGGCAAAGCCGAGGCCGTTCGCCACCAGCCCCCATAGCGCCGCACCAAGTCCATAGCCCGCCGCCATCACCGTGGGCAACAGGCCCGAGGTCACGTCGCGGTCGGCGGGCGCGGCCTCTTGCATCACCACCTGGCTCAGCGCGCCCCAACTGGCGCCGAAGGACGCGCCGGTCACCACCATCCCCGCCAGCATCACCGGCACGCCGCCGCCCCAGAACGCCCAGACCAGCAGAACCTGCCCCACCACCAGCAACGCGGCGCCGATCACGATCAGCCGCATCCGGGGCCAGGGCTGGTGCGCGGCCAAAGTCTGCACTCCGGCCCAGGAAAACGCCATGACCGAGGTCGCAAGGCCCGATTGCAGCGGCGTGAAATGCCACAGGAATTGCAGGGTGTAATTGGCAAACACCGTCTGCGCCGCTTGCGCCACTGGCATGAGAAGGATGATCCACAGGCCAAGGCCCGCCACATGGTCAAGCCCGAAGGCGCGCTTCGGAAGCAGCCGCACCCGGGCGCGGTCGTCACCCCAGACGGTCAGGCCGAACGCCGCGAACCCCGCTGCCAGAAGGCCCGCCTGCAACGCCACGGACCCGCCGCTGCCCGACACCAGCACCAGCCCCATCCCGCCCGCGATCCCGGCCAAGGGCAGCACCGGCAGCCCCGGCGCGGGGCCGGACGACGCCCCCGCCCGCACCACGCGCGGCACCAGAAACAGGAACAGCAGCGCCAGCGGCGCCGTGGCGATCAGCGCCGCCCGCCAAGAGATGGCCGAGGTCAGGAACCCCGCCAAAGCCGGCGCGCCAAAGGCGGCCAGCGCCCAGGTCACCGCCTCGATCCCGAAGACCTTGGGGATCAGGCGGGGCGGGAACAGCTGCGGGATCAGCACATAGCAGCCGGATTCGATGAACCCCGCTCCGGCGCCTTGCAGCGCCCGGCCCGCCAGCAGCGGCGCCATGCCGGTTGCGCTGGCCGCCAGAACCGTGCCCGCCAGAAACACCAGCCCCGACAGCATGAACAGCCGCCTTGCGCCCAGCCGGTGCATGACCGCAGCGGTGGCGGTGCCGGTGACGATGGCGCAGATCAGATACAGGCTGGTCGCCCAGGCGATCCAGGCGCCGCCGCCGAACTCGGCCACGGCGGCGGGCAAGGCGGTCGCCACGACGAAAGCGTTGAACGCAAACAGCACCACGCCCAGCGAGATCGTCGCCGTCGCAGCCCCCATGCCCGGCGCGAACAACTCAGCCCAGGTGCCTTCGTCCGTCTTGGTCATGTCCGCGCCTCCGCCGCCGTCTTTCCCATGGCCCGGTGCCAGCGTCCAGCCCACCCTTCCCTTTGCCCCCCCGCCCCGCTATCACGCGGAAAATCCCGGAGATGCAGATGATCCTTTATCCCGCCATCGACCTGAAAGACGGCCAATGCGTGCGGCTTTTGCGCGGGGCGATGGATCAGGCCACGGTGTTCGGCGACGATCCGGCGGCGCAGGCGGCGACGTTTCAGACCGCCGGGTGCCAGTGGCTGCATCTGGTCGATCTGAACGGCGCCTTTGCCGGCGCGCCGGTCAACGCCGCGGCGGTCGAGGCGATCCTGTCCCGCGTCACCGTGCCCTGCCAGTTGGGCGGCGGCATCCGCGACATGGCCACGATCGAGATGTGGCTGGCCAAGGGCCTTGCGCGGGTGATCCTTGGCACGGTGGCGGTGGAAAACCCTGCGCTGGTGCGGCAGGCGGCGCGCGCCTTCCCCGGCAAGGTCGCCGTCGGCATCGACGCCCGCAAAGGGTTTGTCGCCACCAAAGGCTGGGCGACCGAGACCACGATCCAGGCCACCGACCTTGCCCGCAGCTTTGAAGACGCCGGTGTCGCCGCGCTGATCTACACCGACATCGACCGCGACGGCGCGATGCAGGGCCCGAACATCGCCGCAACGGAAGCCCTCGCCCGCGCCGTGTCGATCCCGGTGATCGCCTCGGGCGGGGTGTCCAGCATGGCGGACCTGCTGGCGCTGCGGGATACCGGGGTCATCGCCGGGGCAATCTCGGGCCGGGCGCTGTATGATGGCGCGATTGATCTGGGCGCGGCGCTGGTGGCGCTGCGGGCCTAGCCCCAGGGCGCGGGCTCCTCCACAGTCACTTGCCCGAACACGTTTTCGCGGTGCCAGCGCAGGTTGTCGGGATGGGGCCAGTCGCGCGGATCGGCAGGCCGGCGCAGCTTGCCGCCCGGAACGATCAGCCGGTCCACCGTTTCGGACGGCACTTTGTTGCGCGAAATCAGGATCGTCAGGTCCTCGGCCACCGACAACAACCCGCGGTCAAACATCCAGTGCAACGTCCCCGACAAGGCCAGACCATTGCCGACCGAATCGCTCCCCTGCTTCTCGACCGGGCGGATATGCGCCGCCTGCACCTCGGGCCGGCCTCCGCCGTTGCGCAAGCGCAAACCCGACATGGCGCAGCGATAGTCATAGGCGCTGCGCACGTTGCGCCGAAAGGCCACGTCGCGGTAAGCGCGGCTGGTCAGGCGTTCAATGATCGGGCGTTCAAAGGGCGCTGCGCCTTCGTCGATCTCGGGGCGCTCTTGGTCATAGCGGACAGCCTCCTGCTCGATCAGATCGCCGGGCAGGCCCAACCCGATGATCCGCGCGAAATCGACCTCGGGCAGACGGCGCACTGCCAGCTGCTGTGCGCCGCCAGATTTGGGACCGCCGTCCGGGCTGGTCAAAGCCGCCTCCAAAGGGCGACCGTTCACCAGTCTTGGCACATCGCGGTCAAACGGCAGATAGCTGCCCGGGGCGATCCGGGCGAGGAAACGTCCGGTCTGGCCCGGCTTGGGCACCACAGCCTGAACCTTGGCCACCGCGAAATAGCCATGTGGCCCGGCCTTGACCGGCTCGTAATAGATGACCCAGTCGCCGACGCCTTCCCGAACCGCCTTCAGATAGGTCTTGGGGAAATCGTAAACCGCATCTGGCTGGTCCTCGTAAATCGAACCTGCCTTGTGCATGAGAACCAGTTTTCCCATGCCACCAGGAAAGCGGAACGGCGCGATTTGGCAAGGCTCTTTTGGGGTGTTCGCCCCCGCCCGGCTTGCCTTTCCGCGCAGGTCGCGCCAAAGCTGCGCCATGCTGAAAACCCGTGTGATCCCCTGTCTGGACGTTGCCGATGGCCGGGTGGTCAAGGGCGTCAACTTCGTCAACCTGATCGACGCCGGCGATCCGGTCGAAGCCGCGCGCGCCTATGACGCCGCCGGGGCGGACGAGTTGTGCTTTCTGGACATCATGGCGACCGAGGAAAACCGCGGCACCCTGTTCGATCTGGTCACCCGCACCGCCGAGCAGTGTTTCATGCCGCTGACCGTCGGCGGCGGGGTGCGCAGCCATCACGACGTGCGGGCCCTGCTGCTGGCGGGGGCCGACAAGGTCAGCTTCAACTCTGCCGCCGTCGCCAATCCCGATGTCGTGGCCGAGGCTGCCGACCGGTTCGGGTCGCAGTGCATCGTCGTCGCGATCGACGCCAAGACCGTAAGCCCCGGCGTCTGGC
>JANLQT010000485.1:0-2945 GCA_031368035.1 Rhodobacterales bacterium
GTTGTACACAAGTTCGCCCGTGGGCAGGTCTTCCGGGCGGGGGATGCGGACTTGATCCCATTTCAGGCTTAGGACTGCCGCCTTGCGCGCACCCGTCGCGGCGCTGATCAGGATGAATCCGCGCAAGTGATTCCGGTCGAGCCAAACCGTTTTCTTGGTTCCCTCTACCGTGCGGCGCTCGCAAAGGTCCAACATCCTTTCGACCTCCCCGGGTGTTAGCCATTCGTCGCGCGCCGCGAAGTCTGGTGAGGCGATTTTGAAGGGCAGGGCGGCGGGGATGTAACGGCGGCGCATGGCGTCGTTCAGGCAGGCGCGGAGCATCCGCAAATCCTTGTCCACGGTCGACTGACCTACTGTCCCGGTCTCTTTCCCCTCGAAGCGTTTGTCACCTTCCCAGCGCCGCTGGGCGAGGCGCTGGCGCGCATATTCGTCAATGTGGTCTTGGGATAGCTGGTCAGAGGTAAGGTGCCCCAGCTTCGCGGCCACGGGGCGCAGCGACGCCCTCAGCACTTGCACCTTATGGGGGTCAGTCGAGTCCAGTTCCTTCGCCTTGATGTACCGATCTATCAGGACCGACACCGTGGGGACCTCGCGTGTGGACGGTACCGACACTTCGGCGGCGATCACGTGCAGCACAGTAAGCGCCCGCATCCGGTCCCGCTCGCCAGTGGTGCGGCGCTGCAGGTCCCCACTGAATCGATCCCGCCAGACCGCTTCCCAAATGCCAGTGGGCTTCTGCCGCAATTCGGGCTCGTGCCCGTACTTCTCTGGTCTAGCCATGTTTGCACCTCTTTCCAGAGGCGTACGGGGTCGGTCGAGACCGTGTCAACCGGGGGTTAAATCGCGGTGGAATTAAACGAAAAGGCCTCCCGAAGGAGGCCCTGTCTCTAAGTCTTTGTCTTTTCTACCGATTTTGGAGCGGGCGAAGGGATTCGAACCCTCGACCCTAACCTTGGCAAGGTTATGCTCTACCCCTGAGCTACGCCCGCACTCCGTCGATGGGGGCGGATTTAGGGGAGGGGCGCGCGGCGTGCAAGGGGGAAATCGCGCAGCTGGTGGTTTTTCTTTCGGCCCTTGTCGTTGTGCGGCTGCGGGATTAGGGCCGCAGGTGGCCGAAGGGCATCAGGGGGCGGGCGATGACACTGGACGAGTTGCTGGCGCGCAGTGGCGGGCTTTGCGAGTTTTGCGGCAGCGATCGGGCCCTGGGCGGGGTGGACTTGCCCCCCGCCGGAGCGATCGTGCTGTGCGCGCAGTGCCGGGGCGACCGGGCCGCGCCCGAGGATCACTGGCGCTGTCTGGAAGGCGCCGCCTGGAGCCAGGAGCCGGTGGTGCAATGGGCGGTCTGGCGGCGACTGGGCAGTCTGGACGCACCCTGGGCGGCCGAGGTGCGCAGCGGCATGGTGCTGTTGCCCGAGGTTCAGGGTTGGATCGACCTGCCAGGCGCGGTTGAACATCGCGACAGCAACGGTGTTCTGCTTGCGCAGGGCGACACCGTGGTGCTGATCAAGGATATGGTGGTCAAGGGCGCCAATTTCACCGCCAAGCGCGGCACCGCGGTGCGGGGGATTGCCCTGGTGCAGGACAATGCCGCGCAGATCGAGGGCCGCGTCGAAGGCCAGCGCATCGTGATCCTGACGGAATTCGTGAAGAAGAAGGCCTGAGCGCCCGCTGCACAAAGCCAAAAGGCCGCTCGGTCGGGCGGCCTTTTGGCTTGAATGACGCGGCGGTCACTCCATTTCAATCAGCAGATCCTTGGCTTCGATCTGGCTGCCCGGATGCACGTTCAGCGCCTTGATCACGCCGGGACGTTCCGCGTGAATGCCCGTCTCCATCTTCATCGCCTCGATGGTCAGCAGCAGATCCCCCGCATTCACCTTCTGCCCGACCACCACCCCGACCGAGGCCACCGACCCCGGCATCGGCGCGCCGATATGGGCGGGGTTGCCCTCCATCGCCTTGGGCCGGGCTGCGGTCTTGGACTTGATCGCGCGGTTCGGCACCCGGATCACCCGGGGCTGGCCGTTCAGTTCGAAGAACACCTTGACCTCGCCGTCCTCGGTGGTCTCGCCCACGGCTTGCAGGCGGATTTCCAGCGTCTTGCCGGGGTCGATTTCGGCGCTGATCTCTTCGCCTGCATCCATGCCGTAAAAGAACGTCTTGGTCGGCAAGATGCGCACCGGCCCGTAAGCCTTGTGCCGGCCCATGTAATCCAGGAACACGCGTGGATACATCAGATAGCCGTTCAGGTCCTCGTCATCGACCTTCAGCCCGCCAAGCTCGCCCGAGACCTTGGCCCGCACCGCCTCCAGATCGACGGCAGGCAGCGACTTGCCGGGCCGTTCGGTGAGCGGCACCTCGCCCTTCAGCACCTTCTTCTGGATGCCCGCTGGCCAGCCGCCATGCGGTTGGCCCAGATTGCCCTTCATCATGTCCACAACCGAGTCCGGGAAGGACATGTCCACGCCCGGGTCCTCGACCTGCCGCCGGGTCAGCCCTTGGGCCACCATCATCAGCGCCATGTCGCCCACCACCTTCGACGATGGCGTGACCTTCACGATATCGCCGAACATCTGGTTGGCATCGGCATAAGCCTGCGCCACCTCGTGCCAGCGTTCCTCCAGCCCCAGGGACCGCGCCTGCGCCTTCAGGTTGGTGAACTGACCGCCCGGCATTTCGTGCAGGTAAACTTCCGACGCCGGGGCAGGCAGGCCGCTTTCAAACGCCGCATATTGGTGGCGCACCGCTTCCCAATAGTTGGAAATCTCGCGGATTGCCGCAATATCCAGCCCGGTCTCGCGGTCGGTATGGCGCAAAGCCTCGACGATGGACCCAAGGCAAGGTTGCGAGGTGCCACCGGAAAAAGCGTCCATCGCCGCATCCACCGCATCCACTCCGGCATCGCAAGCCGCAAGCACCGTCGCCGCCGCCGCTCCGGACGTGTCATG
>JANLQT010000521.1:0-4188 GCA_031368035.1 Rhodobacterales bacterium
TCCCGCAGATCAGGCCATCGGCAAGGTAAGTCCCGAGGGGGCCCATGATACGCGGGGCTGCCACGCCGTCATGGCTGCACGCCGCGACTGCCCCGTCATACCAGCGCGCAGGAACGCGCGGCCATGGCTTGAGACAACGCCTGGCGCTGAGACCAGGAACGAAACTGTTCGCGCCACCCGTCGCGTTGGCCGCATGATTTGGCGGCGCTGGAGCGGGTATCACCGACGAAGCCTGGTCGAGACCAAAATGCGATGCTTCAAGCTGCTGGGTGAGCGGTTCATGGCGCGCGACTTCGACAGGCAGGTCGCAGAGCTGCTGATCAGAGCTGCAGATCTGGGCGGCAATCCTCAACCGCTTCACGGCCCTCGGAACGCCGCAAACGCAGCGCGTGCGAAGAGTCCGTTCAAGTGAAGCGAAAACTCGACCTCAGCCTGATTTGTGCAACAGAACCGTGCGCGCGGGCGTTTTCAGCGGATCAGGCCGACGGCCTGCAACACCGACTGGGGCGCGGGCCTGCGCCAGATGCGTTGGTAGCTTTCCACCACATTGGCGCGGGTCACGGCGATGCCGGGCAAGGCGATCCAGGCCGGGGTTGGCCGCCCCAGAAGCGTCAGGATCGTGGTTTGTGCCGCCGCCACGCCCTGAAGGTAAGGCTGCTGCGCCGCGATCACAGTAAAAGTGGTGCCCTGCGCCAGACTGATGGCGACCTCTTCGCCCAGATCGACGGTGGCCACGGGAATGTGCAGGGACTGCCGCCGTAGCACCTCGGCGGCTTTCAGGGCGGGGGTGTCCCAGACCACGAACAGCCCTGCCAGATCAGGGTAAGCGGCCAGCATCGCCTCGGTCCGCCGGGCGGCCTCGTCGATGCGGCCAAAACCGTTCTGGCGGATCGTCACATCGGGGCGGTGGGCGCGCATCCACTTGGCGAAGGCCAGTTCGCGTTCATTGGTGGCAAAGAAATCAGCGGCATAGCCCAGTAGCCCCACTTCGGCCCCCTGCGGCAGATGCGCCGACAGACCCTCTGCCGCAATCTTGCCAAGGCCGAAATTGTCGGCGGACACCAGGGTGCCGTAATGGTGGCCCGGAAGCAGTCCGGTGGGCACATTGTCCAGAAGCACCAGCTTGATGCCCGCCTCGGCCAGCCGGGCATGGGCAAAGGCCACCTCTTGATTGGCCACCGGCAAAGAGATGACGGCATCCGGCTTTTCCGCCAAAAGCCCATCCAGCGCTGTGGCCTGTGCCGAGGGCGAGAAGGCGCAATCAATGACATGGGTGACTGCCGCGCCACATTCGCCGAACGTACCCACCATGCCCGACAGTTGCTGGCTCGCCCAATCGCTTTCCAGCGTGTGCAACACGACCGCCACGCGAAAGGCGCGGGCCTGTGCGGCGGCGCGGTCTTGCGGCAGAAGGGTGACGCGTTCGGGCGGGGCTGCCCGCTCGCCATGAGGGCCTAAGCCTGCGATGGTCATGGCGCACCTCGTCTGGCTGGCGGAAGTCTGGCTGGTGGAAGTCTGGGCGGCGAAAGTCTGGGCGGCGGGGATAAGGCGGGCGGTGGCGGGGCAGTATCAAGACCAGCGCGGAAGGCTGCAAAGCCCGGATGCAGCAGCGGGCTGCCCTGCATCACCCAATCTTTCAGGAAACCGGGCGCAAACAGCAGTTCAGCGCCCACCCGGGCCGCCCCCACCAGCCCGGCAGACGATCCCATCTGACTGCGTATGATGCGCAAATCCCGCGTGACCAGCGGATGGCTGGAGCCATAGACCGCCTCGCGCACGGCGGCCAGAATGATGTCGTTGGTCTGCACGATGGACCCTGACAGGACGATCACCTCTGGGTTCAGCGTGTTGGTCAGCGTCGCCACCACCTGACCGATCAAACGGCCCGACATAGTCAAAATTTCAACGCAGACCTCGTCCCCCATCTGCGCGGCCTGCGCCACGTCGATTGCGGTGATCTCGCCGCCTCGGCGCAGGCTGTCGGCCAGAAAGGCGCTGCGCCCTGTTTCAGCCGCCAGCCACCCGTCACGCAATATCATGTCCGACCCGGCCAGCGCGTCCAGCGTCCCCGTGCGGTCGCCCGAACTTACCTGAATCGCGCCGATCAGACCGGTGGCCCCCAGCGCCCCGCGATAAAGCCGCCCTTCCGACACGATGCCCGCCCCGATCCGCCGCCCGACCTTGATGAACAGCATGGAAGATACGCCCTGCCCCGCCCCAGCATGCAGTTCGCCCATGGTCATCGTGTCAACCGACGACCGCATCCAGACCGGAACGCCAAAACTGCGGGTCAGCATTTCGACCAAGGGAAAGCCTTCCCACGCGGGCACGGCGGGCGGCGTCCGCGTCAGGAAATCACCTTCCCTGCCGGGAACCGTGCCGGGCACGGAAAGAGAGATGCCCCACAGCCCGGCGGGTGAGGTCTGCCGGTCCAGCGACCAGCGCAGCAGTGTCGTCAGCCGCTCTGCCAGCATAAGCGGCGGCGCGGTCAGTTCGAATTCTTCATGGTGTTCGGTCAAAAGGTTTCCTGCCAGATCGGCCACTCCGACCCCAAGGGCTGTCTGGTCGAGCGTCGCTACCAGCACTCGGCCACGCCGCGCTGCCAACCGTACCAGACGCGGCGCGCGCCCGCCGGTGGCGGTGCCCAACTCACTTTCGTCGATCAGGCCCAGATCGGCCAGCATGGTCAGCCGGTCTGCCACGACTGCACGGCCAAGCTCGGTTTTCCGCTCCAGTTCCTGGCGGGTCGTCGGGTCAGCGGCGCGAATCAGATTCAGCAGTTCCACCAGCGAAGGAGCGGCCGTTTCGGCCACCCGGGGCCGCCCTTTGCTGCGCGGGGCGGCTGGCGTCACTTTCAGGTCTTGCGGCATCGCGTCTGTGATCCTCCCCCTTTTTTCTAGATAAATCGGGGCCTTCGTCCGATCAAGCGAATACTTATGTAATTAAACAGCCAAAGATTTAGCAGTTAAGACGAATATATATTGACCTGAAGCGATTGCAACCTTAAGCCTGCGTTCATCGGCAGGAGGATGCCGGTAAGCCAAGGGGTCGAGGGGGCCTGCGGCATTGAGGGGGGAGCCATGATGGATTGGAAACTGGCGTATCACGCCAATTGTTGGGGCCCGCTGGGGGGCGACGCCGTGGGGGTCACCTCGATCACCCAACTGGCCTATCGCACCTTTGGCCAGATGGACCGCGCGCTGAGTGAGATTGCAGCAGCAGGCTATCAGGGCGTTGAACTGTTTGACGGCAACCTTTTGGAATATTCAGCGGCCGCCATGCGCCAGCTTTTGGCCAGCACTGGTCTTGAACTGGTGGCGGCCTATTCCGGTGGAAATTTCATCTTTGACGACATCCTGCCCGAGGAACTGGCCCGCGTGACCCGCGCCGCGGACCGCGCCGCCGAACTTGGCGCGCCGCATCTGGTGGTGGGCGGCGGGGCCAAACGGTTCGATGGCATCCGCGAGGCGGATTACCACAAACTCGCCGCAGCCTTGGACCGCGTGAAAGACCTGGCCGAAGCGCGTGGCCTGCGCGCCCATTACCACCCGCATCTGTCCACCATCGTCGAAGACCCGGCCAGCGTTGCCAAAATCTTCGACCTGACCGCCATCGATTTTGTCCCCGACACTGCACATCTCGCGGCAGCGGGCGGCGATCCGGCGCAACTGATCCGCGACCATGCGGCGCGGATTTCCTATGTCCATCTCAAGGGGTTCCAACGCGAACCCTTTGCTTTCATGCCGCTTGACCGTGGCGATGTGCCGACCCTGCCGATCCTGCAAGCCCTGCGCGATGTGGGCTTTGCGGGCTGGGTCTGCACCGAACTCGATGCTTGGGCCGACCCTGCCGAAGGCGCGCGGCTGAGCATGGATTACCTGAAAACACACTGAAAACCGGGGCTTGATGGCCCCACTTCTGGGAGGACTAAACATGATTACGAGACGCAGCCTTTTGGGCGGCGCGGCCTTGCTTGCGCTGATGACCGCGATGCGCCCGGCCTACGCCGGCCCGGATGAGGCTTTGGCCAAACTGGTCGAAACCGTTCTGTCCAAGGGCCCGAATGGTGAGGACCCTTCGTCCGCCTCGTCCGTCACGCTGACCGATGACGAACTGGCCAAGATCAAGGCGATGAACGCAACTGCCGCCATCGTCATGCACTACGGCGGCAATGACTGGAGCCGGGCG
>JANLQT010000535.1:0-3151 GCA_031368035.1 Rhodobacterales bacterium
GGCTATCAGCTTTACGCCTATGACGACCGCCAGCGCCCGCCCGCGACCAAGTTCATCCCGGTCGGCGGCAAGGACTGGACCTCGGAACAGCCGCGCGACATCCGCTACTGGCAATGGCTGCATGACGTGCTGGAGCCCGAAGCCATCGAGGCGCGCGACCAGTTCTTCATGGGCATGCTGCTGCCCTTGGGCTTCATGCACGGTCCGCCCTTCAAGCCGACCGAGGCGCAGACCAAGATTCTGACAGGTGCCGCCGTGGTCGGCGATCTGATGGGCGCCTGACCGCCTATTCCAAGCGCGTGGACGGCACCGAGATGTGGGACAAGGCGCATTGGGAATATGCCAACATGGTCGAACTCGACCAGGCCTTCCGGGGCTATGGCCAGATCGACGAGCGCGCGTCGTGGTTCTACGAGGCGATCGGCAACACTGTGGGCATGCAGGGCCGCACGCTCGGCTTCGGGCAGGTCTATCTGGAAGCGCAGAAGGACAACAACGGCGACTGGCTGGACGGCGCGAAGTCCTATCACCTGCATGTGCCGCCGAACGCCCCGGTGGAGTTGTTCTGGTCCTTCACCCTCTATGACAACGTGACGCGCGGGCCGCTGATGACGCCCGCCGGGTCCGCCGACATTTCCTCGCGCAAGGAGGGGCTGGAGGTGAACACCGACGGCTCGGTCGATCTGTATTTCGGACCGGAAAAGCCCGCAGGCGCGAACGCGAACTTCGTGCAGACCGTGCCGGGCAAGGGCTGGTTCACCTACTTCCGGCTTTACAGCCCGACGCAGGCCTATTTCGACAAGACCTGGTCGCAGGGCGATCTGGAAGTGATGCCGAACTGAGGCCGCCGGACTTATGGCTTGGCGCGCTCCGTGATCGGACCGCGCCAAAGCCCCCTCCACAGACCCATCAAGGCACGAAAAATGCGCATGACCACCCCAATCCCGCAGGAAATCACCACGCCCGACACGGTCGAAACCCGGCTGGGCACCCTGAACTTCTTCGACGGCTTCCCCGACAAGGCCACCACCCAGAAAGTCTACGACAACCTCGACTTCCAACGCGGCGTGCAGGCGTTCCTGACCTGCGTTCCGGGGGCGTCGCAATATGCAATCCGTCAGGGCCTTCGCAGCTTTGGCCCGGACAACCAGACCGTCGTGCTGTTCGAAAGCCTGATGGATTCCAAATCGTTGTTCCTGACCGCCAACGCCGAAAGCGTCTATGCCTGGTCTTGGCTGAACCTGAAGGACGGCCCGATGGTTCTGGAAACCCCGCCCAATGTGCTGGGGGTCATCGACGATTTCTGGTTCCGCAACGTCATTGATTTCGGCAATGCCGGGCCGGACGAAGGCAAGGGCGGCAAGTTCCTGTTGCTGCCACCCGGCTACTCCAGCGAGGTTCCTGCGGGCTATCATGTGGCGCAATCGCCGACGCTGAACAATCTGATGTTCTGGCGCGGGTTCCTGGTCGATGGCTCGGCAACGCCCGCTGCTGACAGCATCAAGAAGACCTTTCGGGTCTACCCGCTCGGCAAAGACGCCAGCGCATCGAAAGTGACCTACGTTAATGGCTCCGGCCAGTCGATGAACACCATCCACGCCAACAACCTGTCCTTCTATGAAGAGGTCAACCACGTCGTGCAGGAAGAGCCGACGAGTGCCATGGATGTCGAGACTTTGGGCATGCTGGCCGCCATCGGCATCGAGAAGGGCAAGCCCTTTGCGCCGGACGCGCGGATGCAGAATATCCTGACCGATGCGGCGGCGGTGGCCAATGCCACGGCCCGCGCCATCGTGTTCAGCAGCCGGTCGAAGGAAGCCTATCTTTACCCGGACAGTGCCTGGAACAATCCAGTGACTGGGTTCGAGGGCACGGATTACACGCTGGTCCGGGACGGCGCGCGGATTCTCGATTCCCGGACCTATTATTTCTACTACGCCACCATCCAGACCCCGGCGATGGTCAAGAAGATGGTCGGGGCCGGGTCGCAATATGTGATGGCGTTCAAGGACAGCACCGGCCAACGGCTGGACGGCGGCAAGACTTACCGCCTGCACCTGCCGCCGGGCATCCCGGTCAAGACGTTCTGGTCGCTGGTGGTCTATGACAACCAGACCCGCTCGATGCTGCAAACCGATCAGCAATTCCCCAGCATGGGCAGCCAGAAGTCGGGCATCTTGATCAATGCCGATACATCGGTGGACGTGTATTTCGGCCCCAAACCCCCGGCGGGCAAGGACGGCAACTGGGTCCAGACCGTCCCCGGCAAAGGCTGGAATGTGATCCTGCGGCTTTACGGCCCGCAGGAGCCGTTCTTCGACAAGACTTGGCGGCCCGGTGAAATCGAGTTGATGCGGTAGGGGAGCGTTTTCCCGAGTTTCGAAAAGCCCGGGCCCGTGCGGGCCCAGGGGGTGATCTCGCAAAAACAACCCGGCACAGGCCAACCAAGGCGGAGCCATTGCTGGACCTGTCGCGGTTTCGTTCCGGTTTTGTGAGAGCAAACCTCGCCATCAAGAAGACCGTATATTGCAGCTATACACAGCGACGAGTTCAAGCGGGATGCGGTTCGCATCGCGCAAACAAGCGGCCTGACCAGACGTCAGGTTGCGTCTGATCTTGGGGTTGGGCTTTCGACCCTGAACAAGTGGGTGAAGATGGTTTCGGATGAAGCCGGTCCACCTGACCCTGACCAGAACCTGCTTCGAGAGAACGAACGGCTTCGGCGGGGGAACCGGATACTCAAGGAGGAGAGGGACCTGCTAAAAAAGCAAATCAGTTCTTCGTGGCCCAAAAGCCGTGAAGTTCGCATTCCTTGATGACTATCGCGGCATCCTTTCGAAGGCGCGTGCTTGCCGCGTGATGGGGGTCACGGATCGCGGCCTGCGGGCATGGAAGCATCGCCCGGTATCGCACCGGCAGCGGCGTGACATGTCGAGGGCATGAACGCCATTGGTCCGAGTGAATGCCCGAGGGTTGGCCCATATCCGCGATCAGCATCGATCCAGCTTGGGCAGCTATGGCCGGCCTTGGATGACCGAGGAACTGAACGAGCTGGGTGTGCGTGTCGGGCATCGCCGGGTGGGCCGTTTGATGCGGCAGAACGCCATTTCGGTGGTCAGAACCCATAAATTCAAGGCAACTACAGACAGCG
>JANLQT010000554.1:0-8632 GCA_031368035.1 Rhodobacterales bacterium
TCCGCCGTGCCCCAGATCAGCGCCGCACCTTCCGCGGCATGGCCGGGACGCGCAAAGACTGCGGCCGAACGGCGCAGACCCTCGCGCTCTCCCGCCAGTTCGATCCGCAGGCGAACCGCCCGCGCGAGTCGCGCGCGGAACCGCAGCGCCGTCAGGTCCTCGGTCGCCAGCGTCTCGGTCATCCGCCGGTCGCCGCGCCGGTGCGCCGCCAAAGCCAGATCCACCGCGCCGCGCGGCACCAGCGCCGCCACCAGACTTGGCGCCAGCCCCGAATCAGCCGCCGCCGCTTTGACCAGCGCGGGCGACCAGCCGTCAAAGGCCAGATGCGGCAAGGCGGCATCCAAAAGCCGGTCCAGCGCGCCTTGTGTTCCGAAATCCGGGTCCGTCATCGCACACTCCCCCATGAAGGTGGACAAGCCGCCGCCCCTTTGCTATGGGCGGCGGGCCTGCACTATCAGTGCAACTCTAGCTTAGGAAGGTGGTGACAACCACATGCAGGTCAGCGTCCGCGACAATAACGTCGAGCAAGCCCTTCGGGCCCTCAAGAAAAAGCTCCAGCGCGAAGGCGTGTTTCGGGAAATGAAGCTCAAGCAACATTTCGAGAAGCCGTCGGTCAAGAAAGCGCGCGAGCAAGCCGAAGCCGTACGCCGCGCGAGGAAACTCGCCCGGAAGAAGCTTCAGCGCGAGAACGGTCTCTAAAGCCGCTCGGCACCAGCGACACTGGGGGAGCGATCCCCACCCGAGAAGCCCCCGTCCGTCAGGCCGGGGGTTTTTCATTTTGCGGGGCTCGCGCATTTCCGTGGCCTACGAATTTTCTCCGAAAATTCCGGCCAGACCCGTCATGGCGCGGTAAGGTCACGCAGTCAGGTCACGCAGTCAGACCACGCAGTCCGGGCACGCGGTCCGGGCACGCAGTCCGGGCACGCGGTCCGGGCACGCGGTCCGGGCACGCGGTCCGGGCACGCGGTCCCAGCGTCTGGACATCAGGCCCGGCTCCGCGCCTTCGATCTGAAGGTATCCGCGTGAGAGGTAAAAGGTCTCGGCTGTGCGCGTGGTGTGAAGGCGGCATTCCGAAAGTCCGATGCTGGCGGCCTTCGCCTCCATCGCCTCCATCAGCGCGGTGCTGGCACCTTGAAACCGCATCTCGGGGTGGACGCAGTTCAACAAGACCTCGCCGCCAGTGGTCATCATCGCCGCGCCAATCCCTTGGCCGCCCGCCTTGGCAACAAAGACATGCACCGCCGGGTTCGCTCACCAAAGCCGCCAGATGTCCGCCGTCTTGTTGGCAACCCAGGCCGAAATTGCGGCTGAATCATTGCCGTGATCGGCGGCGCAAAGTTCGGTGATCGAACGGCGGAGCACCCCCACCGCGTCATGCGCGTCCGACATCCGGGCAAATCTGATCTGCATGGGCGGAATTTGCCCGGCACCAGTTGCGGGCGCAAGGCCCCCGCGGCCCCGGTTGGGGTCATCGGCCTACGAATTTTCTGTGAAAATTCCGGCCAAATCCGGCGCCGCGCCCGGAGAGTGCCTGAATTTTCGGAGAAAATTCGTTGGCGCGGTTCAGGTCCACGGTTTTTCTGTCTGGCCCTGCCGCATATCAGCGACAGCGCCGCGCAACCGGCCTAGGGTTCCGGGGTCCGGATTTCCCGGAAAGGGACCGCCCATGCTGATCCGCTACGGCTATGACATCACCGTTTCCTGCGCGCAGGAAACGCCCATGATCATCATGATGGCCGAACGGCCCGAACGCCGCGACGATCTGCGCCTGCAATCGGGGGTTTCGACCCTGCCCTCGGTGCCCACCTCGACCTACCGCGATCTGTTCGGTAACATCTGCCGCCGCTTTACCGCCCCGGCGGGTCAGTTCTCGTTGCGGGCAGATTCCACGCTGGAAACCTCGGACGCGCCCGATCCGGTCGAGACCTGGCTGCGCGAGACCCCGATTCCCGAACTGCCGGACGAGGTGATCCTGTATCTTCTGGGCAGCCGCTATTGCGAGACCGACCGGTTGTCGCAATTCGCCTGGGACATGTTCGGGCAGACGGAACCCGGCTGGGCGCGGGTGCAGGCGATCTGCAATTATGTGCATGGGCACATCCGCTTCAACTATCAGAATGCCCGGCACACCCGCACCGCTTATGAGGGCTGGCAGGAACAGACCGGCGTCTGCCGGGATTTCGCGCATCTGGCGATCACCTTGTGCCGCTGCATGAACATTCCCACGCGCTACGTGAACGGCTATCTGGGCGATATCGGCGTGCCGGTGACGGGCCCGATGGATTTCGCGGCCTGGATGGAATGTTACCTTGATGGCGGCTGGCACACGTTCGATCCGCGCAACAACAAGCCCCGGATTGGCCGCATCGTGGTGGCCTATGGCCGCGACGCTGCGGATGTGCCGCTGATCCATTCCTTCGGCGCGCATGTCCTGCAGAAGTTCCAGGTCTGGACCGACCAGATCCCGGCGCTGCAACTGCCTTGACCCCGCCCGGCGCTGGGCCAGGATGGGCCCGATCTGAAAGGGACACCGCATGAAGACCTTCCTCGCCTCATGGCAATTCTGGGCGCTTGCCTCCGCCGGATTTGCCGCCCTGACCGCGATTTTCGCCAAGATCGGCGTCAGCGGCGTGGGCAGCGATTTCGCCACGCTGATCCGCACCCTGGTCATTCTTGGCGTTGTCACCGCGCTGGTGCTGGCCACCGGCCAATGGCAGCCGCTCGCCTCGGTTCCGCAGCGCACCTGGGTGTTCCTGGCGCTGTCCGGGGCCGCGACGGGCGGGTCCTGGCTGTGCTATTTCCGGGCGCTGAAGATCGGGGACGCCGCCCGCGTCGCCCCGATCGACAAGCTGAGCGTGGTCATGGTCGCGGTGATCGCCACGGTCTTTCTGGGCGAGAAACTGTCCGGGACGAACTGGCTGGGCGTGGCGCTGATCGCCGGCGGCGCGGTGCTGGTCGCGCTGAAATGACCCCCCGGCGCCCCGATCGGGCGCCGGAAGGGCCGACGCTTCAGGCACCGCGGCCGTTTGCCAGCCAGGCCGCGCAGCCGGGCCCGAGTTCCTTCAGCGCGCGGGTCTTGTAGGTCTCGACATCGGCCGGGGTCAGCATGCCCTGCCAGCGGCCATTGGTGCCCTTGTGGATGAAGGTCTCGGCCCCGCCATCCCAGAATGCCCCGCCCAGCGGCGCCGATTCCGCCGCATGCGCCTTCATCCAGTCAAACGAGCAATGCTTCAGGATCGCCGGCCAGTTCTGCGGGTCAAGGTCCAGGAAAGCAGCGATCCGGCGCATCTCGCCTTCCATGTCGCGCTTCAGATCGGCGTAGTGGACCATCAGCACATTGTCCAAACTGCGAATGTCCCACCACGACCGCAGGTTTTCCCATTGTGACCAGAACGGCGCGCCGTCCTTGGCCAGCCAGCTGCGGAAATACTCCACCACGTCGCCTTCGGGCGGCGTGATCTTCGGACCGATCAGGCCGGGGGTCTCGTTCAGCGCGCCATACCAATGCTCGTTGGCGTTCAGATGGTGGTTGTACAGGCTCCAGACCACATCGCGGCCGTCGCGGCCGATGTAGATATACTTGGCCTTGGGGCTGAAATTCAGCGCATCGACCGGCAGGTGGGTCTTGAGGAACCGGCGGTGGGTCTGCGCCTCGATGGCGGGCAGTTTCACCTCGCGCGGGGGGACGCGCAGATCGACCCAAGGGCTCATGTCGCCCACGGGGGCAGGCACGGCGCCGTCAAAGGTCAGCTGGGCGACGATCTGCTGCAACCAGGTCGTGCCCGATTTGGCATAGCTGGCGATGACGATGTCATCATCGCGGAAGGCAAAATCGTTCCACATCGTCGAGTCGAAGTGGTGGTTGTGCATCTCGCGGGCTTTCACCGGAATGGCGGGGGCAGGGAAAGCTTCAGTCATGGCGAACTCCTGTTGGGGAAGAGAATTCTTCTGATCTCTCATGCCCGACTATGAATGTGCTGTTCCCCGGGTGACTATCGGGGGCGATGAACTTCTGATATGCACAAATGCATAACCGCAAAGGGGTGCGGGCGGTGTTCGACTGGAATGACCTGCGCATCTTTTTGGCCATCGCGCGCAGCGGATCGGCGCTTGCGGCGGCGCGCGAGCTGACCCTGAACCAGACCACCATCACCCGCCGCATCGACGCGCTGGAGCACGCGCTGGGCACGTCGCTGTTCCTGCGCGGGGCGCGCGGCAGCCAGTTGACCGAACATGGCCAGGCCCTGCTGCACCGGGCCGAGGCGGTCGAGGCGGCGGCGCTGGCGGTAGACGGCGAGGCCAACCGCCTGCGGCGCGATCTGTCGGGCGAAATCCGGGTGACCGCGCCCGAGGCGATCATGATGGTGTTTGTCGGCCCGCTGACCTCGCGCTTTCGCGAACAGCATCCCGAAGTGCGCTTTGACTACATCTCGGCCGAGCACCGGCTGGACATCGCCAAGGGCGACGCCGACATCGCCTTCCGCGCCGGCGGCGTGCTGGAGGGTGACACGCTGGTCTGCCAGGCCCTGCCCGACATTGCCTGGACAGCCTATGGCTCGGAAAGCCTCGCACGGCGGCGGGGCCTTCCCGCGGGAATGGATGCGCTGGGCGGCTTTCCCATCGTCGGCTATGCCGGGTCGATCGCCACGATGCAGCACTTGAAGGCATTCATGAGCAAAGTGCGCCCCGAGGACGTGGTGGGGTCCAGCAACAACGTGCCCAACATGACCGGGATGATCCGCGCCGGGGTGGGCATCGGCATCCTGCCCTGCATCGCGGGCGACATGCAGCCCGACCTCGTCCGCTGCTTTCCCGCCCCTGCGGGCCTGTCCACGCCGTGGTGGATCGTGAGTTCCCGCGAGGCGAACGAACTAAGGCGCGTGCGCGAGTTCATGTCCTTTGCCACCGACCAGCTGCGCCAGTTGCACGGGGCGCTGTCGGGCGCGCTGGACCAAGGGGCCTGCCGCGCGCTGCTGGCGGCGCTTTAGACCGCCAGCGCCGTTGTCTGCACCACGGTGCGCAGCGCGAACGAGGACTGCATCTGCCGCACCCCCGGCAACCGCGCCAGATAGCGGCGGTGGATGCGGGCAAAATCTTCGGTATCCTCAGCCATGATCTTGATCAGATAATCCGCCGCCCCCGCCATCAGATGGCATTCCAGGATGTCCGGCACCTTGGCCACCTCGCGCTCGAAGGCGTCCAGAAGTTCCTCGGCCTGGCTTTGCAGGGTGATTTCCACGAACACGATCGTCGGCCGCCCCATCTTGCGCGCGTCCAGCAGGGCGACATAGGCGGCGATGAACCCGTCCTCCTCCAGACGCTGCACCCGGCGGTGACAGGCTGAAGGCGACAGGTTCACCCGCTCGGACAAGTCGGCATTGGTGATCCGGCTGTCCTTCTGCAACACGCCCAGGATGCGCCGGTCGATTGCGTCGAGGTCTTGGGTCACGGGAAATCCTCCGGCGAATGGCCTGCAATGGCGAAGAATATTGCACAAGACCGTGCATGTGCCAAAGAAATTTCGATCCTTGACCAACCGATCAGCGGCAAGCTGACGCCATAATCCTTCAGGGAGAGAAGACATGAAGATCGGTTGCCCCAAAGAGATCAAGCCGCAGGAATTCCGCGTCGGCATGACCCCCGCCGCCGTGCGCGAGGCGGTGAACCACGGCCACGAGGTGTTCGTCGAAACCATGGCCGGAAATGGCGCGGGCTTCACCGACGCCGATTACGTGGCGGCGGGCGGCAAGATCATCGCCACGGCGGACGAGGTGTTCGCCAAGGCCGACATGATCGTGAAGGTGAAGGAACCGCAACCGGTGGAGCGCAAGCGCTTGCGTGAAGGCCAGGTGCTGTTCACCTATCTGCACCTCGCCCCCGATCCGGATCAGACCCGCGACCTGCTCGCGTCTGGCGCGACCTGTATCGCTTACGAAACCGTCACCGACGACCGGGGCGGCCTGCCCTTGCTGGCGCCGATGTCGGAGGTTGCCGGGCGCCTCGCGCCGCAGGTTGGCGCGTGGACCCTGCAAAAGGCCAACGGCGGGCGCGGTGTGCTGCTGGGCGGGGTGCCGGGCGTGCTGCCGGCACGCGTGCTGGTGATCGGCGGCGGCGTGGTCGGCACTCATGCGGCCAAGGTCGCGGCGGGGATGGGCGCGGATGTGACCGTGCTCGACCGGTCGGTGAACCGGCTGCGCTATCTGGACGAGGTGTTCGGCGGGCAGTTCAAGAACGCCTTCGCCGATGCCGCCACGACGCTGGAACTGGCGCGCGAGGCCGACCTGATCATCGGCGCCGTGCTGATCCCGGGGGCGGCGGCGCCCAAGCTGATCTCCAAGGCGCAACTGAAGCTTTTGAAGCCCGGCGCGGCGCTGGTGGATGTGGCCATCGACCAGGGCGGCTGCTTTGAAACCTCGCATGCCACCACCCATCAGGACCCGATCTACGAGGTGGACGGGATCATGCATTACTGCGTCGCCAACATGCCGGGCGCGGTCGCCCGCACCTCGACCCTGGCGCTGGGCAACGCGACGCTGCCCTTCCTGCTGGCGCTGGCCGACAAGGGCTGGAAGCGCGCCTGCGCCGAGGACAAGCATCTGGCGGCGGGGCTGAACGTCCATGCCGGCAAGCTGACCTATGCCGCTGTGGGTCAGGCGCTGGGCCTGCCGACGGTGACGGCGGCCTCGGTGCTGGTCTGATCCCGGCGGTCAGATAACCGGCGCGGGCACCGGAAGGATCACGATACGGACCACACGGTCCGTCAGGATATCGACCTGCACGGTGGTGCGGAAAATCGCGCCCCCCAACGGGTCGGTATTCTGCACCACGATCTTCCAGATGTTGGTGAAGGCCGGGTCCTTGCGGTTCAGTCTGGCGTCAAACCTGTCGGCGCAAAGCCGAAGCGGCACCCAACGGCCAGCCGCGAACAGCTGTTGCCATTCGATGCCGATCGTGGTGCCCGAGGCGGGATAGGGCTGGCCGACAGAGGTTTCTATCGCGACGCCCTCGTCCTCGACACTCACCATCACATCGCAAGAAACAAGATCAACCTGCATTTCCTCCCCCTCCGTTGCGTTTCCCAGCCTAACACGAAACGCCGCGTCACGCGGTCTTTTCACCTTGCGCCAAGCTGCCAGCCCCCCACGACGGAACGGCCCATTGCCTGCGTGAGACCTCGCAAGATCAACCGAGAATACCTTGTTGCATTGCCCTGACGGCCTATCGGCTGTGGTCTTGGACTCTGCACCCGCGCGCCGTGGCGGCCTGAGGCCCGGTCCTAATCGGCACTGGTCAGGATATACATGTCCGCCAGATCGCTCCCGATCACCTGACCCGCGAGGTCCAGCGCCCAAAGTTTGCCCTGCCCCAACTTGTAACGCCGGGGCGGGTCGAAGCCGTCCAAAGCGATCACCGCCCCGGTGTCATCCCAGACAAATGCGCCACTTTGGACAACTGGCGTTTCGGACCGCCGCTCGTAGCGTTCGTTCAGAGGGTAATGCCCGTCCTCGGTCAGCTCCAGCAGGGTGACGATCCCCGCGCAGTCCGCGCAGGGCAAAAGGCCCTGATACGGCCCCGCCCAGTGCAAACTTTCGCGCAAAGAGTCCGCGAAAGACGCCCCGGGCAGGCCCGTCAAGGCCAGCGCAAGCAACAAAAGCCTGCCGCCCCGCAAGATGCCAGCGGCAGGCGCCTGGCTCATTTCGCGAGCGAATCGCGAATCTGCACCAGCACTTCCAACTCGGTCGGGCCCTTGGGCGCTTCCGGTTCCGCCGGCTTCTTCTTGATCGCGGCGGCCTGCATCTGATTGATCGTCTTGACGAGGAAGAAGACCACCAGCGCGATGATCACGAAGTTGATCACCGCCGTCAGGAACGCGCCATAAGCGAAGATCGCCGCGCCCGAATCCCGCGCGGTTTTCAGGCCTGCGCCCTCGGCAACGGTGCCTTTCAGCACGACATACATGTTGCTGAAATCGACGCCGCCCAGGATCAGACCGATGATCGGGTTGATCAGGTCACTTACCAGCGAGGTGACAATGGCCGTGAACGCCGCGCCGATGATGATACCGACTGCAAGGTCCATCACATTGCCGCGGGCGATGAAATCCGTGAACTCTCTAATCATTTTTCCAAGCATAATTCCGTCCCTTGTTTTGTTGCCCGTTCTGCAACATTTGCCCGTCCGTTTAGCAGGCAGGCCGGACTATGCCTTGCAACGCCCAAAATTTCACTTGGAAATTTCAGGGCTTCCTGCCCCTCGGCGACGCCACCACCGCAGATTGTCTCCGATTGAGCAACATGCCGCCTTAGCGGCGCGGAGAGGCGGCGCGGGCAAGGCGATCATTGATCGCCCGGCCCAAGCCGGTTTGCGGGATCGGCGCGACGGCAATCCCGCGCCCTTGCGCCAAGGCATCCGCCGTGCGCAGCAGATGGAAAAGCTGCGCCGCCGCCTCGACCAGATCGCCCGAAGCGGACAGGGTCAGATCGCCCGGCACCGAACCAAAGCCCAGCATCACCTCGCCCGGCCCGGGCGTCAGCGCGTTCAGGCGCAGGGGCGCATCCGGCGCGTAGTGCGAGGCAAGCTGGCCCGGCGCATTGGGCATTTCGGAATTGCCACCCACGGGCAGGGCCTGACC
>JANLQT010000575.1:0-4187 GCA_031368035.1 Rhodobacterales bacterium
GCCAGACCCAGCACGATGCCCGACAGCGGGGCACGGATGTCCAGCCGTGCAATCTGCTCGGCCAGCGACCGGCGCTTTTCGGCCATTTCCATCGCCAGCGGCCCCAGATCGCGCAATTGGCTGCCCGCATCCTCGCGCCGCTGCGACGCCAGTTGCAGCTTTTGCAATTCCACCTCGGTCGCACGGCCCTCGGCTTGCGCCTGACTGCCCTGCAACTCGCCCAGATTGCCCCTCAGCGAGGCTTGCTGTGTCTGCAAATCGCTGACGCGCGAGGCTTGGGTCAGGCCCTGATCCAGCAGCTTTTGCTGCGCGGCCAGCACCGGGGACAGGATATCCAGCTGCTGCTTGGTGGCTTCGATCTGCGCCTTGATGCCTTCGACCTGAGCGCCTGCTTCTTCCTCGCGGTGGCCAAGCTGGGCCTGCTGCGCTTCAAAGGTTTCCAGTCGCGCGGCGAAAAGCTTCTTCTGGCCTTCGATCAGGTCAGCCACATCGGGGCGGGTGGCGACCAGATCGGCAATCTCGCCGGTGAAAACCGGGGCGGGCAGGCCGTCACGCTCGGCCTCCAGCCGGTCACGGTGGGCCATCGCTTCGAACAACTGGCCCTCGACGATGGAAAACTCTGATTGCAGCAGGCTGCCGTCCAGCCGGATCAGCAGATCGCCTGCGTTCACATGTTGCGCCTCGACCACGTTGATCTCGGCCACCACGCCGCCGTCGGGATGTTCAACCACCTGCCGGTTCTGATCGACCTCGATCACGCCCGGGGATACCACTGCGCCGTCGATCGTGGTCAGCATCGACCAGCCGCCAAAGCCGACCACCAGCGCGATGATCGTGCCAAAGCCGATCAGAAGCGGGCGGCGGGCAGACCAGACATGGGCGGGCGGACGGGCCTTGGGCGCGCTCACGATACGCCCCCCGGCCCGGTGGAGCGGACAATATCGGTGTGGTTCTTCACCATCTCACGCAACACCGCATCGCGCGGGCCGAAGGCGCGGCGGGTGCCGTCCTCCAGCACCATCAGCAAATCGCATTCCTGAATCGCCGCCGGCCGGTGTGCCATGATCATCACCGCCCGCCCGGCTTCCTTCATCGACCGGATCGCCAGGTTCAGTGCCATGGACCCGTCGTTATCAAGGTTCGAATTCGGCTCATCCAGCACCAGCAGCACCGGATTGCCATACATCGCCCGGGCAAGGCCGATCCGCTGGACTTGGCCGCCCGACAGCCGCCCGCCCAACGCCGCAACCCGCGTGTCATAGCCATCCGGCAACCGCAGGATCATCTCATGCGCCGCAGCTTTCTGCGCCGCCGCCACGATGGCCGCATCGTCCCTGACCGAGTTCAACCGGGCAATGTTCTCGGCAATCGTGCCATCGAACAGCGTGATCCGCTGCGGCAGATAGCCGATATAGCTTCCCAGAACGTCCGGGTCATACTGGTCCAATGTCGCACCATCAATGCGCACCTTGCCGCCCGCCGGCTTCCACGCCCCGATGATCGCACGCGCCAGCGTCGATTTGCCCGCGCCCGAGGGCCCGATGACCCCCAAAGCCTGCCCGGGTTCCAGCTTGAAGTTGATCATCCGCAGCACGGCCTGACTTTCGCCCGGCGGCACCACGGTCAGGTTCTGCGCCTCGATGATGGCGCGCGGCCGCGGCAACGCGGTCACCTGCGGATCGGGCGGAACCTTGGATAAAAGCTCGACCAGACGCGCCCGGCCTTCCTGCGCGCGGGTGATCAGCGACCACTGGCCGATGGCTTGCTCCACCGGGGCCAGCGCGCGGCCCATCAGGATCGAACAGGCGATCATCGCCCCCGAGGACAATTCGTTCTGAAGCACCAGATACGCACCCATGCCCAGCATCGCCGATTGCAGGAACAGCCGAAACGTCCGCGAGGCCGACATGAAGCTGCCCGACAGGTCCGCCGCATGGATGCTTTGCGCCAGCGCGAGACCCCGCGCGGTTTGCCAGCGGTCAAACGCGGCCTCAGTCATGCCCAGCGCCTGCACGGCTTCGGCTTCCTGCTTGATGGCGTCCGACATCATCTCGGCCTTCAGGCTTGCGGCATTAGCGCGGGCCAGCGGGATCCTGGTCATCTTCTGGTTCGCCCAGGTCAGAGCGATCAGGATCACCCCGCCCGCCACCGACAACCAGCCCAGGAACGGGTGGAAGATGAAGATCGCCGCGAAATACAAAGGCGTCCAGGGAATGTCGAACACCGCCGACAGGACAGGAGACGACCACAGCCGCTGCATCGCTTCCAGATCGCGCTGTGCGGCAGTGGCGGCGGGATCGGACGGCGCCAGCGACATACGGCGCAGCGCGGCCGAAAACACCCGCCGGTCCAGGCTGTCCTGCATCCGTGCGCCGATCCGCGCCATGACCCGGCCGCGCGAATGTTCGATCAAGCCCATAGCCAGGAACAGAAACGCCACCAGGATCGTTAGGGCGATCAGCGTGTGTTCGGACCTTGCGCCCAGCACGCGGTCATAGACCTGCAACATATACAGGGAACCGGTCAGATTCAGCGCATTGACAAAGATCGAGAAGATGAACGCCGCGACCAACAGCGGCCGTTGTTCGCGCCGCACGGCCGCGAATTCCGCTTCGCCGCGCCGCAAATCCACCTGGCTCATCCCGAGGCTCATGTCACTGCCGCCTGTTTTTTCGCCCCGCCCATGAAACGCACAGACGTCGGCACATTTTCTCTTGTCTGCGCCGCCTGGTGTTCCGGGTCGTTGCCTTGCCTCGCGCAGCAGCATATGGGAATCAGGTTAAAGGCGGAAGCGCCCAGGTTACGATTGCCGGAAAATCCATGGTGAATATGACGAAATTTGGACCGGATCGTGCTTCGGCTCGCCGCTTGCCACTGGGACTCATTGGGCTTTTCAGCCTGCTGGCCCTGGCCGGTTGCACCACGACCCCGGTGCCGGACGGGATCAATGACCCGTATGAGGCACAGAACCGCGGCTTCCACCAATTCAACAAGGAACTCGACACCCTTGTGCTGAGGCCCGCGGGCAATGCCTATGTCACTTACGTGCCCCAGCCCGTCGCCATTGGCGTGTCGAACTTTGCCGACAACATGGGCCTGCCCGGCACCGTGCTGAACGACATCTTGCAACTGAAGATCGACGAGGCGGCGCAAAACACCGGGCGCTTCGTGCTGAACTCCACCGTTGGCCTGCTGGGCGTGCTGGACCCGGCCAGCCAGATGGGTCTGCTGGAAAAGCCCACCGACTTTGGCGAAACTCTCAGCTTTTTCGGCATGCCGGAAGGCGCCTATGTCGAACTGCCGGTGCTTGGCCCCTCGACCGACCGCGACATGTTCGGGTCCCTCGTGGACTTCATCATCGACCCGACCTGGCTGTTCATCCCGCGCCCGCTGGTCTATCTGTCCTATGGCGCTTCGGTGGGGACAACTGTTGGTGATCGGGGCCGCTATTCCGCCACGGTCGATTCCATTCTATATGATAGTGCGGACGGATATGCTCAGGCGCGGCTTCTCTACCTTGAGAATCGCCGTTACCAGCTGGGCCAGCCCGCGATGACGGATACGTTTGAGGATCCCTATGCCCAATGACCCGCTGTTTCTGACCCGTCGTGCTTTCGGCGCGGGCCTCGCTGCCGGGGCGGGCTTTCTGGCCATGGCGCTGCCGGTGCGCGCACTGACCGTCGATCAGGCCAAGGCGCTGATCGACCAGGTCGTGGCCGAGGTGAATGCGATCATCTCGTCCGGCAAGTCCGAAAAGCAGATGCTGGCCTCGTTCGAGACGATGTTCGCCACTTATGCCGACGTGCCCGCCATTGGCCGTTCCGCCCTTGGCCCGGCCGCCCGCACCGCATCCCCTGCGCAACTTTCGGCGTTCTCCAAGGCGTTCCAGGGCTACCTGAGCCGCAAATACGGCCGCCGCTTCCGCGAGTTCATCGGCGGCAAGATCGAGGTCAAGGACGCGCGTCCGGTCAAGACCTATTACGAGGTCGTCTCGACCGCCTATCTGCAAGGCGAAGCGCCGTTCGAGTTGCTGTGGGACGTGTCGGACAAATCGGGCCGGCTGCTGTTCTTCAACCTGATCATCGAAGGCGTGAACATGCTCGCGTCCGAGCGGACCGAGATTCAGGCGATGCTGGACAAGGCGGGCGGCGACATCAACAAGCTGATCGTGGCGCTGAACGCGACGT
>JANLQT010000580.1:0-2863 GCA_031368035.1 Rhodobacterales bacterium
GCCAGACCATTGATGTTGGACAGTTTCCCCTGATCCGTCGCCATGCCCAGCGTGGTGTAACGCTTGGTATGCTCGACGCTCTCATAGCCCTCACGCGCGGCAAGCTGCACATCCGAGACCTTCACGTCATTCTGGAAATCCAGCCACATCTTGGACTTCAGCTTCGGCCCGGCGCCTTGCGGCATGATCCAGACCGGCTCCACCAGGGGCAGACCCTCGCCATTGGCCGCGCCGACACAAGTCACCATCGCCGCCCCGTCATGCCCGGTCGGCGGGCGCGCGGGATCGGGGCGGAACATGGACCCGGCAGCGTCCCAGGTCAGCTTGCCGCCGCAATGGCTCCACAGATGCACCACCGGCGACCAGCCGCCCGACATGGCGACGGCATCGCAGGCGATCTCTTCCAGCACCGCGCCTTCACCGGCCTGCATGCACAGCGCAACCCCGGTAACGCGCTGGCCGCCCTTGACCTTGGAAATGGCCTTGCCGGTCTCGATCCGGATGCCAAGCGCGCGCGCCTGCATCGGCAGCGCGCCATCGGCCACCGCGCGCGCGTCCACGATGCAGGACACCGACAGCCCCGCCTGTTTCAGCGCAATCGCCGTCCGGTAGGCGTCATCGTTGTTGGTGACAACCACCGTCCGGTCACCGGGCGAGACCGCCCAGTTCGTCACATAATCCCGCATGGCGCTGGCGAGCATCACGCCCGGAATGTCGTTGCCCGCAAAAGACAAAGGCCGCTCCAGCGCGCCGGTTGCAGCGATGATCCGGCCCGCTCGGATGCGCCACAGCCGCTTTTTCGGCCGCCCGTCGCCGGGGGTATGATCAGCGACGCGCTCCTCGGCCAGCACGTAGCCGTGGTCATAGACCCCCGCCACCATGCCGCGGGCACGCAGCGTGACATTCGGCATCTCTTCCAGGGCTTGCAGCGCGGTCTTCACCCAACTTTCCGCCGCCACCCCGTCAATCACATCGCCGTCCACCGGCGCCCGCCCGCCCCAGACCGGGGTCTGCTCCAGCACAATCACCCGCGCCCCGGCCTGCGCCGCGCTCAGCGCTGCCTGCAAACCAGCAATGCCGCCGCCCGCCACCAGCACGTCGCAGAACGCATAAGCGTGTTCATAGCGGTCGGCGTCCTTCTCTTTCGGCGCTTTGCCCAGACCGGCAGACTGGCGGATGATCGGCTCGAAGATGTGCTTCCAGGCGAAGCGCGGGTGGATGAAGGTCTTGTAGTAGAACCCCCCCGGCAGGAAGCGCGCGAACCAGTTGTTCACCGCGCCCACATCGAAACTTAGGCTGGGCCAGTGGTTCTGGCTGACGGTCTCGGCGCCCGCGAACAGTTCCGTCGTGGTGACGCGCTGGTTGGGTTCAAACCGCCCCGCCTGCCCCAGCCCGACCAAGCCATTCGGCTCCTCGGCCCCCGACGCCACCAACCCCCGGGGCCGGTGGTATTTGAAGCTGCGCCCCAGCAGCATCTGGTCGGACGCCAGCAGCGCCGAGGCCAGAGTATCCCCGGCAAACCCCTTCAACCGCTTGCCGTTGAAGGTGAATTCCAGCGCATGGGCGCGGTCGATCAGCCGGCCACCCTTGGCGAGACGCGTGCTCATGGATACCCCTTCCACTCGGGCCGTTTGGCCCTGATCTTGTCTTGCAACGCCTGCGGCGGCGCGGCGCTTTGCGCGGGGTAGGTCCCGAACACCTCCAGCGTCGCGGTATCCCGGGCCGCAAGGAACCACTTGCCGCAGCCATAGGCGTGGCGCCAGCGTTCAAAATGCACGCCCTTGGGGTTTTTCCGGGCGAACATGTAGGCCTCGAACTCGGCGTCGGTAGAGCCGGGACCAAAGCGCTTCAGATGCGCCTCGTAACCCGGGGAAAGTTCGGTCTCATCGGCCATGACGCCGCAATAGGGACATTCGAGGATCAGCAAATGACAGTCCTTTTCTCAAACGCGCGGCCAACGAATTTTCTCCGAAAATTCAGGTTTCTGGTCGGCGCGCCGTTGATTTTTCGTAGAAAAATTGTTGCCGCCTGGCAAGCCGCGGAAGACATCAACATGGCACGCTTCCGCATTTCAGCAATTCCACCGGAATGTCCCCGAACGCCCAGATCAGCGTGCCGACAAACAGCCAGAACGCCTTAGCCCGCAGCGCAATGTCATGCTCACGCTGCACCAGCCGTTTGGCGGCCTGAAAGCTGATGTGCCGCCGCTCGGCGAGGTCGCTCAGCATCCGGGCCACCTCGGCCTGCTCGCGCGCCTGTTGTATCTGTGCCGGGTTGGGCGGCTTTTCGCCCGGGACCGGGGTGTTCAGATGGGTGGGAAGCGACGCGCGGCGGATCATCCACCAGTCGTCCGTGGTGCGCGGATCGAAGAAATACAGCCAGGCGGCCACCCCCGCGACCACAGCCCCCGCGCGCGGCAGCCACAGGCCGGTCAGCCACAAGTCCATCGTGGCGCCGATGGCGAGGATGATGACCCCCCAGATGTGATAGAACGTCGCGGTCTTGCCTTCCAGATACAGGCTCAGCCGCGTCCGATGGCGCTGGTGGATCAACAAAACCCCCGAACCGGCCGCACGGTCCGACCAGATCGGCTGGACCAGCGCAGCGTGGTATGTCTCACTCAGGCTCAATGCGCTACCCCCGCCGCAACGCTTTCGTCGATGAACCGGCCCTCCTTGAACCGGGTCATGCTGAATTCCGCCGACAGCGGCCCCGGCTCTCCCGTCGCCATCAATTCCGCCATCGCCCAGCCTGACCCCGGGATCGCCTTGAACCCGCCGGTGCCCCAGCCGCAGTTGATGAAGCAGTTGCCCAGCGGCGTCTTGGAAATCAGCGGCGAGCGGTCGCCGGTCATGTCCACGAT
>JANLQT010000589.1:0-1908 GCA_031368035.1 Rhodobacterales bacterium
CAGATTCAGCAGTTCGGCGGCCCCGAGGTGATGCAGTTGATCGATGTCGAAGTCGGCGCGCCCGGTCCCGGCGAAGTCCGCATCCGCCACCACGCCTGTGGCCTGAACTACATCGACGTTTACCAGCGCACGGGGCTGTACGCCAACCCGCTGCCGTTGAAGCTTGGCATGGAAGGCGCCGGCGTGATCGAAGCTGTCGGCGACGGCGTCACGCACCTGAAAGCCGGTGACCGCGCGGCCTACGCAAGCACTCCGCCGGGTTCGTACAGCGAAGTGCGCGTGATGCCGGCCAAGACAGTCTGCAAGCTGCCCGACGGCATCGCCTTCGACACCGCGGCGGGCATGATGATGAAAGGCCTGACGGCGCAGTACCTGCTGAAGAAGACGCGCCCCGTCGAGGGCTTGCAGGCCGGTGACTTCGTGCTTTTCCATGCCGCCGCCGGTGGTGTGGGCCTGATCGCCTGCCAATGGGCCAAGGCCTTGGGCCTGCAGTTGATCGGCACCGCGGGCAGCGCCACCAAATGCGCGCTGGCGCTGGAGCATGGTGCGGCGCACGCGATCGACTACATGAAAGAGGATTTCGTTGCGCGCGTCAAAGCCATCACTGGCGGCAAGGGCGTGAAGGTGGTCTACGACTCGGTCGGCAAGGACACTTTCGACAAGAGCCTGGACTGCCTGCGCCCGTTCGGCCTGATGGCCGCTTTCGGCAACGCCTCGGGGCCGGTGGCACCGTTCGCACCCGGCATCCTCGGCCCCAAGGGGTCGCTGTACGTGACCCGGCAGACCCTGTTCACCCACATCGCCACGCGCGAGGCGACGCAGGCGATGGCCGACGATCTGTTTGACGTGGTCGGCAGCGGCGCGGTGAAGATCCGCATCGACCAGCGCTACCCGCTGGCCGAGGTGGCTCAGGCGCACCGCGACCTCGAAGCGCGCAGGACGACGGGATCGACGGTATTGATGCCCTGACCCGTCGCGTACGGGCCGTAGACCGATCTGGCCCGCGCTCTACTTCTTCTTTGCCGAACTGTCAGCCGGGTCCAGATAGGCCAGGCCCCAAGGTCCGGTGCCATTGAGCTGAAGAACCGTTTCCTTGTCCGTTGTGTAGGCGAACATCGGCTTGCCCTTTGCAATCGAGAAGTAGCTGCCCGGACCAAACGGCTTGGCAGTCTTGGTGTCGAACTTGTCGCCCGCGGCAAAGTGCAGCGTGCCTGAAAGGACCGTGACGTTTTCATCGGTCGGGTGGGTATGCACACCGATCTTGGTTTTCGGCGGGAGTTTCAGACGCATCACAAACGACCCGGACGACTTGGGGTCGCCATCGATGACCGCGACTTTCGCCCCCGGGCCGATCGACGGGGCATCGTTCCATTTGATGTCGGGGGCCATGACAGCGGTGTATTCCGCAGCCCAAACTGGAGCTGCCACAAAGGCACCAAGAACCAAAGCGAAACCGACTGCGGCAATCTTGAATGTTTTCACAAAAAGCTCCTTCAATTGAGACACGTGAGTCACTCGATGGCTGCGGTGAATGGTGAACTCGGCTGTGCGATGACAGGGTGATTCGTGCCCCACCCCAGTGGCCTTGGCCGCGGTATGTCCGCGCCCGAACGCATCCTTCTTGGAGCAGGATCGAAGCGGCAAGCGTGCGCCGATGAAATTGCGAATTCCAGTAGTGAATGCGCCCCTTGCGGGTGTGAAATCCGATACTTTCTTGACCATCAGCCTCTCGCCGGGATCGCCCGACGCCTAGGCGATGCGATGGGCGAACAGGCCGACCATGATGCGATCGACCTTTGCCTGGCCTCAGGCCCTCACCGCCGCGCGGTACGCATGCCACGAGGCATGTCCGAGCACGGGCCCGACCACCAGCAGCCCGGCAAACCACGGCAGCATCGCGATCACCAC
>JANLQT010000609.1:0-1972 GCA_031368035.1 Rhodobacterales bacterium
CCCGCCGTGCTGATCGCCTGGGGCCTGCGCTTCGCCGCCCATCGCGGCGCCGACCGCGCCCTGTCGCGCGTGGTCTTCGCCGCCATCGCCGTGGCGCTGCTGTCGGTCTACGCCGCAACCTTGGTGCCCGGCGCCGACTGGACCGCCAAGTTCGGCCTCGGCGGCGCCTTCGGTGACACCGTCCTCGGCGCGATGATCGAACTCGTGCCAGGCGGCGGCGCCTTTGCGCTGAAGCTGGTCTCCCTTCTCGTCGCCGTCGCCGCTGGGGCGATGTTCCTCTTCGTCACCGGCTTCAACCTGGCCGAAGTTGCGCTGATCTTCCGCTTCCTGATCGCCGGCGTGGTCCTGACCTATGCCGGGATCATGTCCCTGCTCGGCCTCGCCGCCAAAGGCACCGCCCTCGGCGCCGGAGCGGTGCAGGAACGGGTGCGCGAATCCCGCGCCAACCGCGCCGAGGCCCGCCTCTACGACGAAGAAGTCCCCGAACCCACCCGCTATGCCCGCCCCGAACGCCTCGGCGCCGCCCCCGCCCCTACCGCCAACGCCCGCGCCAGCACGCAAGCCGAGCCTGCCGACGACTTCGCCCCCCGCCCCGGCCTTCTGGCCCGCATGCCCGGCCTCCTCCGCCGCGCCGCCCCCGAACCCGACTTCGAACCCGAGGACGACGACCTCCCCGAAGACCGCATCCGCGCCCGCATCTCTTCCGCGATCAGCCGCCGCACCGCCCCCGAACCCGTGGTCCCGCAATCCCCCATCGCCGCCGCCATCGCCCGGCGAGAGCCGCCAGTGACCACCGCCCAGGCCCGCGCCCTGCGCCCCCAGCCCCTGATCGTCCGCCCCCACCAGCCCCAGCCCATCGAACCGCCGGTCAAGGCCGCCCTCTCCCGCCTGCCCGACCCGATCGAGGCCGAGGACGACCAGGACGACGACTGGAACGACGACGCCTCCGTGCTTATCGAACCCCAACGCGCGCCCGAGCGCCGCGCCGTCGTGCAACCCACCCCGCGCAAAGCCGCGTCCAGCACCCGCGCCATCGCCGAAGCCCAGCCCTCCCTCCGCTTCACCGACCCGACCAGCACCTACGAACTGCCGCCCCTGTCGCTGCTGTCAAACGCGATCCCCGGCGAAACCCGCGCCCTCAGCCAAGAGGCGCTGGAAGAAAACGCCCGCATGCTGGAAACCGTCCTCGACGACTACGGCGTGCGCGGCGAGATCACCTCCATCCGCCCCGGCCCCGTGGTGACGATGTACGAACTGGAACCCGCCCCCGGGCTCAAAGCCTCGCGCGTCATCGGCCTCGCCGACGACATCGCCCGCTCCATGTCCGCGCTCAGCGCCCGCGTCTCCACCGTCCCCGGCCGCACCGTCATCGGCATCGAACTGCCGAACCTGCACCGCGAGAAAGTGGCCTTGCGCGAAATCCTGTCCTCCCGCGCCTTTGGCGACGGCACCCAGCGCCTGCCCCTCGCCTTGGGCAAGGATATCGGCGGCGAGCCCATCGTGGTCAGCCTCGCGAAAATGCCCCACCTCTTGATCGCCGGCACCACCGGTTCGGGCAAATCCGTCGCCATCAACACGATGATCCTCTCGCTGCTCTACAAGCTCACGCCCGAGGAATGCCGGCTGATCATGATCGACCCCAAGATGCTGGAACTGTCGGTCTATGATGGCATCCCGCACCTGCTCTCCCCCGTCGTCACCGACCCCAAAAAGGCCGTCGTCGCGCTGAAATGGGTGGTCAGCGAGATGGAGGACCGCTACCGCAAGATGTCCAAAACCGGTGTCCGCAACATCGAGGGCTATAACGGCCGCGTCCGCGAGACGCTCGCCAAGGGTGAGATGTTCAAGCGCACCATCCAGACCGGCTTTGACGAAAACACCGGCGAGCCGGTATTTGAAACCGACGAATTCCAACCCGTCGTGCTGCCCTATATCGTGGTGGTGGTGGACGAAATGGCCGACCTGATGATGG
>JANLQT010000613.1:0-4481 GCA_031368035.1 Rhodobacterales bacterium
CCCAATTCACCTAACCAATAAATATTCCCCGGGGGGTCGGGGGGTTTTAAACCCCCGGCTTTGGCCAAGGGCATCGCCCCATGGGAGTATGCGCGCCTGCAAGCGCGGGCAAGGCCCGCAGTCAGGCCCGCTCTACCGGAACGCGGCTTCCTGCCGGAAGTGCAACAGGGCCGTGAACGACCATCCGCTCGGCGGCCATCACTTCGGCCAGCCACAGGGCCAGCGCCACCGGCTCGCGGCTGGTCGGACCATCGGTGGTGTCCAGCAGCATCTTTGACGGGGCCCAGACCATGACCTGACCACGCTTCACCGCCCAGTCGATCTCGGTCCGCGTCGCCATCACCACGCAGCGCGCGTCGCGGGCGGCCAGAACCCAGGCGTTCTGCTCGATGGCCAGCAGGTCCACCCGGCGCTGGGTCGGCTTGTGATGCGTCTCGGGCCGGGGCAAATCCGGCAAGCCCACGGTCAGGATCACCGACCGGCCGCCTTCGGCCCAGGCATCCAGCCAGCGCGGCAGATCGGGCGAGGCGATGCCAGCGTTGTCAAGGAACACCACCAGGGGATGCACCGCGGCTTCCTGCCCGTCGCTGCCCAGCACCTTCAGCGCCGCCTCGGCGCGGGAGCGGACGATTTCCACGCCCAGCTTGTAGGGTCCGACGTCCAGCTTGTCGATGCGCACAAAGGCGCGCATGGCTTGGGGTTCGGCCAGGATGCGCTCGGCCACGCGCTCGGCCAGGGTTTCCAGCAGGTTCAAACGTTCGGCGGCCAGTTCGGCGGCGATTGATTCGGTGATCCGGTCATAGGACAGGATGCGGTCCACATCGTCATTCAGCGGGCGCGGCGCGGGGCGCACTTCGACCACCACGTTGAACATCAGGCGCTGGCGGTGGCCGCGTTCCTTCTGAAACGCGCCGATATCGGCCTCGACCACGTGGTCGCGCAGGCTGATCCGGTCGCGCGGATCGGCGCTTGCCGAGGCGAGGCTGCGCTCTTCAGGATGGGCAAAGGCCAGACGGATGTCAGTGGTCATGGGTTTCCCCCATTCGGGCATGGGGTCAGGCTAGCCCCTGTCCCAAGGTTTGCCTTGCACCGGCGCGACCTTTGACGCAAGGGCCGCGACGGCGGGCCGCCGAAAATCGCTTCGACGTCAGTTCTGGCGTCAGTTCTGACGGTAGAACAGATGGCTGCCGATGGAGGCGGTCTGCACCACGTCCCGCGACCAGCCGGGCCGGACATGGCGGGTGTGGAAATAGGTGGCTCCGGCGGTCAAAGGCCGCGCCGTGCCCGGCTGCATCATCGCCCAGGCAATGCGGCCCGCGCGGTCGGCAGAGACCCCGTCGCGCATCACATCCGAATAGCCGTCGCATACCCAGGAAAACGCACAAGCCCCGTGGCCGCCTTGCTGGACCACGCCGCAGACGGACCGGGGATAAAGCGGGTTGTCCACGCGGTTCAGCACAACCTCAGCGACCGCAAACTCACCCCTGATGCCTTCGCCCCGCGCCTCGAAGTAGATCGCCTTGCGCAGGCAGTCCCAGTCGGAACCGCCGGTTGGGGCCGGCAGGGCGGCAAGATAGGCGTCAGTATAGGCCAGAGTGTTTGGCTTGGGCGCTGCGGCATAGGCCTGCGGCCCGATCGCCAGCGCGGTCAATTGCACATCAGGCACCGCGTTCATGGTGCGGTGCTCTGCCCCCATCAGTGAGGCGAATTGCGTCTGGATCAGCACGGTCGGATCGTTGGACCGGCTTACCGTCACTTCGGCAGAAGCGGCCCCGGCCAGGACCGTCAAAGCCAGAACGGCCCCGGTCCAGGTTTTCAGCAAGCGCATATGTCGATTCCCGGTCTGTTGACAAAAGGCCGCAAGGTTTGAGCCCTGCGACGGACAACGGGCCTAAACGCCAAGGCAGGGCACGTCCACCCAAGTGGCCAAATTGTCACGGTTTTCGGCTGCACTTGCGCGGAAACTCGCCGAAAGTTGATCGAAATTTGGTCAACTTATGCGTGTAAAATCATGATATTGTAGGAGATTTCTGTGAATCCACAGGATCGGCCAGTCGGTCCTCCAGGGCCAGATGCGCCGCTGCGAGCCGGGCGACCGGCACCCGATAGGGCGAACACGAGACATAATCGAACCCGGCCTTGCGGCAGAAGTCGATTGATTCGGGGTTGCCGCCATGTTCGCCGCAGATCGACAGAATCAGGTCGGGCCTTGTCGCCCTGCCCCGTTCCGCGCCGATCAGCAGCAGCTCGCCAACCCCGTCCACGTCGAGCGTGTGGAACGGGTCTTCGGGGAACACGCCTTGCGCGACATAGGTGCCCATGAAGCGGCCGGCGTCGTCGCGCGACAGGCCATAGGTCATCTGGGTCAGGTCATTGGTGCCAAAAGACAGGAAGGAGGCGTGCTGGGCGATCTCTCCGGCGCGCAGGGCCGCGCGCGGGGTTTCGACCATCACGCCCAGCTTGTAGTCGAAATGCTTGCCGGTCTTGGCGCGCACCTGCGCCGCCACGGCATCGACATGCGCCTCGATCAGTTCGACCTCGCGCCGGGCAGAGACCAGCGGGATCATGATTTCCGGCACCACGGACCCGCCGCGTGCGGCGATTTCCACCGTCGCCTCGAAAATCGCGCGGGCCTGCATTTCGTAGATTTCGGGCAGGACCACGCCAAGTCTGACGCCGCGCATGCCCAGCATCGGGTTGAATTCGCTCAAGGCTTCGGCGCGGCGGACCACGTCGGACAAGGGCTTGTCGAGCGCCTCGGCCAACTCGCGCAAACCCTCACGGCTTTGCGGCAGGAATTCGTGCAGCGGCGGGTCGAACAGGCGGATGCAGACCGGCAGGCCGCGCATGATGTCGAACAGTTGCACGAAGTCGTTGCGCTGCATCGGCAGCAGGCGTTCCAGCGCGGCGGCGCGGTCTTTGGAGGTGTCGGCGAAGATCATCTCGCGCATCACGACAAGGCGATCCTCGTCAAAGAACATGTGCTCGGTCCGGCACAGGCCGATGCCTTGCGCGTTGAACCTTCGGGCGGTGGCGGCGTCCGACGGCGTGTCGGCGTTGGCGCGGACGCCGATATCGCGCACCTCGTCCGCCCAGCCGAGCAGCTTCTGGAAGGCGTCGTCCAGCGCAGGGGCAAGCATTTCGGCCTCCCCGGCCAGCACCTCGCCGCGGGTGCCATCGACGGTGATCACGTCGCCCTCGGCAAACACCCGCCCCTCGGACGTGGTGATTTTCCGCTCCTTGGTGTCCAGCCGCAGGGTGGACATGCCGACCACGCAAGGCACACCAAGCCCGCGCGCGATCACGGCGGCATGGCTGGTGACGCCGCCGCGTTCGGTCAGGACGGCGACGGCGGAATGCATGCCGCGGATGTCTTCGGGTTCGGTTTCGCGGCGGCAAAGGATGCAATCCTCACCCCGGGCAGCGCTGGCTTGCGCGGCGGCAGAGGAGAACACGATCTTGCCGGTGGCGGCGCCGGGGGAGGCCGCGATGCCCTTGGCCACCACGTCGCGCGGGGCCCGTGGATCGACCTGCCGGTGCAGCAGTTCGGTCAGGCTGCGGGGTTCGACGCGCAGCACGGCTTCGTTTTGAGAGATCACCCCGTCATCGGCCAAAGCCACCGCGATCCTCAGATTGGCGCGGGCGGAGCGGGCGACTTTCACCGCGTCGATGATGGCGAGCCTGCCGTCCTCGATGGTGAACTCGATCTGCATTTCTTCACGCAACCGGCGGCGGGCCAGATCGCCATAGCGGATCAGGTCGGCGAACAGGCCGGGGGCAAGGTCTTCCAGCGAGGCGCCGCGCGGGTCGCGGGTCAGGTAGATGGATTCAGGGAGTTTCAGCGCGGCGCGCCCCTGCGCTTGCGACAGGTAGCGCCCGGTGATCTGCGGCTGGCCGGTGACGGCATCGACGAACTGGATGACCCCGGCGCCGGACAGCCCCTGCCCGATGCCTTGCGCCATTTGCTGCACGACCAGCCCCAGGGCCGCATCGGTGGGCGCGCCTTTGGCCTGGCGCAGCAGGCGGGCGGAAGTGCCCTCCCACGCGCGGGCCATGGAGCGCAGGACTTCCGCCAGCTGCTGGGCGGGGTCTTGCGGGAACGGCATTTCCGCCTCGCGGGCGTAGGCGCTGAGGGCGTCTTTCAGTGCGTCGGGGCTGGAGGCCGGGGCGAACATGTCGGGGTCGAGGCGGGCGACATGGGTGGCATAGCTTTGGATGAAGCGCAGATACAGCGTATCGGCCGCCGCCGCGCCATGGGTTTGCCGCAAGGCGGCGTGGCGGGCGGCGTTCATGCCGACGTTCAGGATGGTGCCCGGCCCGCCCCAGTCGGGATTGGCGGGGGACGGACGGACGGAGACGAGGGGGTTCGGGCCGAACAGGTCCAGAATATCGCCCGTATCGACGCCCATGCCGCCCGCGATGGCTTTGACGGTGGCGGCGGGAGGGCGACCACGCGCGGCACCGGAAGCTCCAGCCGGATC
>JANLQT010000621.1:0-7264 GCA_031368035.1 Rhodobacterales bacterium
TGACCTTGCGCGAACAGGCAAAGTTGCACGCGTGCAACATCTGGTAACGCGTTGATATTAAAGGATTCTGAAAATTACGTTCAGAATCCGCTAACCACGATTCCCGTGCCCCCGGCGGTCCGCCGCCGGCGGGGCAATACCTAAGCAAAAGAATCGGGTTTACATTTCCAAGTGTTTCAGTCAACTTTCTCCCAAGCCAAGTCCCCGCTTGCTCAGGAGCGTCCAAGTGCCGGTTCCCTCGTTCCTTCCGTCCAACATCCGGGGGCCCCGGCCATGAGAATGGCCTGGTTCGACGCGGCCTCCCCGGTGGAGGCTGCCGGCCCGCGTGGCGGGGCACCGGTCGGGATGCTGTCCGAACTTCCGCTGCTGGAGCGCGCGGCGATCCTGGTGCTGCGCCTGTGGCGCGATGGCACACCGGGGCAGGCGCAGATCGCCCATGACCTGGCGCTGGCCTTTGGCCCTGCGCGGGCCGGGGCGCAGCTGGACCGGATCGATGCGCTGCTGGGGATCGTCCTGGCGGGCGCGCGGCGTCCGATGATGCGGCACGGCGCCGAATGCCAGTGCTTCGGCGGGGATGAAAGCGCCTTTGCCAACATGGTCGCGGCTGCGGTGATTGGCGAGCGGGACGACGCCATGGTCTTTGCCCTGGCGCTGATTGCCCCGAACCATGCCTTTGCTGCCGTGCAGGCGGCAGAGGGCTTCGGCCTTGCCGTTCTGGGACTGGCCCGCGCCGTCTGCGAACAGGTCCGCCCCGTCCCCCCCGATGTCACCCGTCATTGAGCGCCCCAGATGATTGTCTGCCATTGCCAAGCCATTACCGACCACCAGATCCGCGCTGCGGTGGACTGGATGCGCGCGTCCGACCCGTTCACGGTGATCACCCCGGGCAAGATTTACCGCGCGCTGGGCAAACGCGCCGACTGCGGGTCCTGCATGCCGCTTTTCCTTGACTCGATGCGGGACTGTGACAGTTTTCGGATCGCTTCGCCGGACGCGGCTGATGGGTCCCGCGGGGCAGTGCCGTATCTTGGAACGAGGGTGAGAGAGAATGAAGGGCGACAAGAAAGTCATCGAGTATCTGAACGCGGGTCTGCGCTCTGAACTGACGGCGGTCAGCCAGTACTGGCTGCATTACCGGCTGCAACAGGACTGGGGCTATGGTCATATGGCCGACAAGTCGCGCGCGGAAAGCATCGAAGAGATGCACCACGCCGACCGGTTCATCAGCCGGATCATCTTTCTGGAAGGCCATCCCAACCTGCAAAAGCTGGACAGCCTGAGGATCGGCCAGACCCTGCGCGAGACGCTGGAATGCGATCTGGCGGCCGAGACCGAGGCGCGGGCGCTGTATTCCGAGGCGCGGCAGTATTGCGACAAGATCGGTGATTTCGTCAGCAAGCAGTTGTTCGACGAGATCATGGCCGACGAGGAAGGCCATATCGACTTTCTGGAGACGCAGCTTGGACTGTATGACCGGCTAGGGGCCGAGAAATACGGGCAATTGAACGCGAAACCGGCAAGTTCAGCCGAGTAGGATGGGTGATTCACCCATCTTCTTGATGCCGCTGCGGCGTGATGGGTTAATCACCCATCCTACCACGCACCGTCGTGCACGGCGGCGGCTTCGGCTTCCAGCATCGGGCCGATCACCTCGATCGTCCGTTGCCCGGCGGCGAAGACGTCGCGGCAGGGCAGGTCCAGGGTCAGGTTCTCTGGGTTCGGGCCGATGATCGCCTTCATGGCATGTTCGGACAGACCGTAGACCAGGCGGCCAAACCCGGCCCAATAGAAGGCGCCCGTGCACATCGCGCAGGGTTCGGCGCTGGTGTACATGGTGCATTGGGCCAGGAATTCCGGTGCATAGGCGATCGAGGCCCGGGTGGCCAACACCCGCTCGGCATGGCCGGTCATGTCGCGGTCAGGCATCACCGCGTTGTGCTGGACCATCAGGACCTCGCCCTTTGCATCGACAAGGATCGCGGCGAAGGGATGGTGACCGGCCTCGCGGGCCTTGCGGGATTCAGCGATGGCAACGCGCAGAAGGGCTTTGTGATCCAGTTCGGTCATCGGGAAAACTCCATGCAAAGGCAAGTGTCGAGCTTGCGCCAACCGCACGAAAAGGCAAGGGCCGGGGACGATACCGGTATTCGGTTGGTGCCTGAAATGCAGGCATAACCCCTTGGCATCGCAGAAAGATTCCGCAGTCGCGTGGCCTGCGTCGCCGTGTGCCCTGCCAGAGCGGGGCGGGATAACTCTGCGGAGTTTCATTCAATATCAGCGGCTTGTGGGTCGCCTGGCTCGGCTCTGGCCGGAACCTGCCGTGCCGGGACCGCGTCGGGGCCTTTGCCCGCACCTTGTGCAACACGGGGGAATCGGCCCATGGAATCCCTTGTCGCACCGGGCGGTTCCGGTCTAGCCTTGCTTCGTTCAGGCCGCGACAGATGGCCGGACGGGACAGACGGGGGTGGCATATGCCGAAGCGCGGCGCGCAAGCGGAAGATCGGATGGGCGCGAGATGACCTCTGCCGCCCCGCGGCTGCAACTGACCGGGATCACCAAGCGCTTTCCCGGCGTGCTGGCCAATGACCATGTCGATCTGACGGTGCTGCCGGGCGAGATTCACGCTTTGCTGGGCGAGAATGGCGCGGGGAAGTCCACGCTGGTGAAGATGATCTACGGGATCATGCAGCCGGACGAGGGACAGGTCCGGTGGAACGGGCAGCCGGTCGTGGTGACCAGCCCCAAGGCGGCGCGGCGCTTGGGCATCGGCATGGTGTTCCAGCATTTCAGTCTGTTCGAGGCGCTGACGGTGATGGAGAACATCGCTTTGGGGATGGACGCGAAGATCCCGGCGCGGGAGCTTGAGGCGAAGATCCGCGCCGTGATGACGCAATACGGGCTGATGCTGGACCCGGGGCGGATCGTGTCCACCCTGTCGGTGGGCGAGCGCCAGCGGATCGAGATCGTGCGGGCGCTGCTGCTGAACCCGGAACTCTTGATCATGGACGAGCCGACTTCGGTGCTGACCCCGCAAGAGGTCGAGCAGTTGTTCGTCGTGCTGCGGCAGCTTGCGGCGGAGGGGCGGTCGATCCTGTATATCAGCCACAAGCTGCATGAAATCAAAGCCTTGTGTGATACGGCGACGATCCTGCGCGGCGGCAAGTGGGTGGATAGCTGCGATCCCAAGCAGGAATCGAGCCGGTCGATGGCCGAGAAGATGATCGGCGGCAACCTCAAGGACATCCAGCGCGGCAAGCAGGGCAGCTTTGGCGCGGACAAACTGGTGGTGACGGACCTGTCCATTCCGGGCGACGGGCCGTTCGGGGTGCCGCTGCGGGGGATCAGTTTCAAGGTGCGGGCGGGTGAGATTTTCGGCATCGCCGGGGTGGCGGGCAACGGGCAGAACGCGCTGCTGCTGGCGCTGTCGGGCGAGGAAGTGGCCAAGGATCATGCCGCCGTCACCGTGGACGGGGCCAAGGTCGGGCATTTGTCAGCGAAAGCGCGGCGGTTGACGGGCATGGCTTCCGTGCCAGAGGAGCGCAACGGTCATGCGGCGGTGCCGGTGTTCACGCTGGCGGATAATGCGGTGCTGACGGCGCGGGACCGGATGGGCATGGTGCGGATGGGGCTGATCGATTCTGGCGCGGCAAGGACCTATGCCGATGAGGTGATCGAGGCGTTTGCGGTCAAGGCCACAGGCTCGGGCGCCTTTGCGGAAAGCCTGTCGGGCGGGAATTTGCAGAAGTTCATCATGGGGCGGGAAATCCTGCAAAAGCCGCAGGTTCTGGTGGTCAGTCAGCCGACCTGGGGCGTCGATGCCGGGGCGGCGGCGGCGATCCATCAGGCGCTGGTGGACCTCGCGGCAGAGGGGTCGGGAATCGTGGTGATCTCGCAGGATTTGGACGAATTGCTGGCTTTGTGCGACACGCTGGCGGTGATCAACGAGGGGCGGTTGTCGAAGCCGATGAAGGTGTCAGAAGCGAAGATCGAAGAGATTGGCCTGTTGATGGGCGGCATTCATGGGGGGGAGGCCACCCATGCGGCTTAAGCTGGAAAAACGCCAAGAGCCGAGCATGCTGATGCTGGTGCTGACGCCGATCCTGTCGGTGGTGGCGACCATGCTGATCGGCATCGTGGTGTTCGACGCCATCGGCATCGACGGGGGGCAGGCGGTCAAGGACATCTTCCTGACGCCGATCCTTGCCAGTTACAAATGGCAGGATGTGGCGGTGAAGGCGGCTCCGTTGATCATCATCGCCTTGGGCCTGTCAGTCGGCAACCGGGCGAATGTGTGGAACATCGGGGCCGAGGGGCAGTATATCCTGGGCGCGATCTGTGCCGCCGCCGTGGGGCTGAGCACCGGGTCGGGCGGGTTTTTGGTGATCCTGGCGATGATTCTGGCCGGGATGGCCGGGGGCACCGCCTGGTCGGCGCTGCCGGCGGTCTTGAAGCTGCGGTTCCGGGTGAACGAGATATTGTCCAGCCTGATGCTGACCTATGTCGCCTTGCAGGTGCTGAATTATCTGGTCAGCGGGCCGTGGAAAGACCCCAACGGGCGCAATTTCCCGGCCACCGCGCCGCTGCTGCCGGAACAGTCGCTGCCGATCCTTGTGCCCGGCACCACGATCCATCTGGGCGTGGCTGTCGCGCTGATCCTGCCCTTCGTGTTCTGGGGCATCATGTCGAAATCGGTGTTCGGCTATCAGATCCGCGTGGTCGGCGCGGCCCCTCATGCCGCCGCGCATGGGGGTTTTGAGGCGCGGCAGACCATCTGGGCCTCGATGCTGATCGGCGGCGGCATGGCGGGGCTGGCCGGAGCGCTGGAGTTCACCGGCATCCTGCACAAGATCGACCTTGGCTTCCCGAGCGGCTATGGGTTCACCGCGATCATCGTCAGCTTTCTTGGCCGGTTGCATCCGATAGGCTGCCTGATCGCGGGGTTCGTGCTGGCGGTGACATTCGTGGGCGGGCAACTGGCGAAAACCACCGTGCATATTCCCGACAGCACGGCGGGCATCTTTCAGGCGATGATGCTGTTCCTGATCCTCGCCTCGGACATTCTGGTGCGCTACCGGGTGAAACTGGTTCGCAGCCCCAAAGCCGCCCGAGCAGGAGAATAAGCCATGGGCTTTGACGTCATCGCCTCGTTCATGACCATCGTGGGCCTGTCCACGCCGATCCTGCTGGCCGGAATGGGAGAGTTGATCACCGAGAAATCCGGCGTCTTGAACCTTGGGGTGGAAGGCATGATGCTGATGGGGGCCATCGGCGGCTTTGCGGCGGCGGTGATGACCGGGAACCCTTGGGTTGCGGTGATGGCGGCGGCGGCGGCGGGGGCTTCTGGCGCGCTGCTGTTCGGGGTGCTGGTGCTGACGCTGAACTCCAACCAGACCGCCACGGGCCTCGCGCTGACGATCTTCGGCACGGGGCTGTCGTCTTTGCTGGGGCTGTCGTTCACCGGGCGGATCGTGGCGCCGTTCGGGTCGATCTTTCCGGCGTCCTTGGCCAAGGACCCGTTCTGGCAACTGATCTTCGGCTATTCCCCCATCGTCTATTTCGCCCTTGTCATGGTGCCGCTGGTGGCGTGGTTCCTGCGCTTGACCCGGGGCGGGTTGATCCTGCGCGCGGTGGGCGAGAATGACCATTCGGCGCATTCCCTGGGCTATTCGGTGCTGGGCGTGCGCTTTGCCGCCGTGGCCTTTGGCGGCGCGATGGCGGGGATTGGCGGCGCCTATTTCAGCCTGGTGATCACGCCGATGTGGGCCGAGAGGATGACGGCCGGGCGCGGCTGGATCGCGCTGGCGGTGGTGGTGTTCGCCGGCTGGAAGGCCGGGCGTCTGCTGATCGGCGCCTATCTGTTCGGCGCGCTGATGTGGCTGGAGCTGTTCGCAAAAGCCGGTGGTTTCAACGGCTTCCTGCCGGTCATGCAGGTCGTCCCCTCGCAATTCTGGGCCGCGATGCCCTTCCTCATGACGGTCATTGTGTTGGCCATCATTTCGTCGCGCAAAGGGGGCGGTGGCAATGCGCCGGCCTGTTTGGGCAAACCTTTCCTTCCTTCCAACTGAAACTCAACAGGAGACCTGAAATGGCAAGACTAACTCGCCGCGATTTCGTCCGGGCTGGCGCTGCTGCCGCCGCGACGCTGCCGCTGATGGGCCAGCGCGCGCTGGCTGCCGAAAAGATCAAGGTCGGCTTCATCTTCCTTGGCCCGATCGGCGACTATGGCTGGACCTGGGCGCACAACAAGGGCCGTGTGGCCATTGATGAGGCGCTGGGCGACAAGGTCGAGACGATCTACACCGAGAACGTGCCGGAAGATGCGTCCGCCGAAGGATCCATCCGCGATCTTTGCAACGCGGGCTGCAAGCTGATCTTCACGACGTCCTATGGCTATATGGACCAGACGCTGAAGGTCGCGGGCGAGTTCCCGGATGTGAAGTTCGAACATTGCACCGGCTTCAAGCGCGCCGACAACGTGTCGACCTACAATTCGAAGTTCCCCGAGGGCCGGGCGGTTCTTGGCACCATCGCGGGCAAGATGTCGAAGTCGGGCACGCTGGGGTATCTGGGCAGCTTCAAGGTGCCGGAAGTGGTGCTTGGGGTGAACGCGTTCGCGCTGTCGGCGCAGCGGATGAACCCTGCCGCGACGGTGAAGCTTGTGATGATCGATTCGTGGTTCGATCCGCCGAAAGAGGCAGCTGCGACCGAAACGCTGGTCAACCTGGGCTGTGACGTGGTCACCACCCACACCGATTCGCCCGGCCCGCTGCAGATTCTGGAGCAGAAGGGTCTGTTCGGCTTTGGTCAGGGCGCCGACATGTCGCAGTTTGCGCCGAACGCGCATCTGACCGCGATCGAGGACATCTGGGGCCCGTATTACGTCGCGCGCACGCAAGCCATTCTGGATGCAAGCTGGGTGTCGGCGGACACTTGGGACGGGTTCAAGGAAGGCACCGTGGTCATCGCGCCGTACAACGCGTCGGTTCCCGCCGATGTGGTCGCCGAGGCAGAGAAAGTGCGGACAGGCTATCTGGACGGCAGCTTCGACATCTTCACCGGCCCGATCCTGGATCAGGACGGCAATGAGAAGGTGAAGGCCGGCGAAGTGATGTCGCTGGGCGATCTGGCGGTGATCGACTGGTTTGTGAAGGGCGTGGAGAGCGCGTCGTAAGGGGCGTCATTCAGGCAGATTCTTGACTGAAAAGGCCCGCCTTTGGCGGGCCTTTTTGTTTCTTGGACAGATTATTTCTTGTCCCAATCGGAA
>JANLQT010000625.1:0-12736 GCA_031368035.1 Rhodobacterales bacterium
GGCGCAAAACCGACGCAAAACACCCCAACCCGAATGGCCCGGCCGTCTCTGTCACCGCGCCAGAATCAGGTCGGCCTTAAGGCCGCCCAGCCCCTCGCTGTCGCCCAGCCGCAACGCGCCGCCATGCGCCCGCGCCACGTCGGCGGTGATCGCCAGCCCCAATCCCACGCCGCCGCCCTGGTTGGGGTCGCGCGCCACATCCAGCCGGGCAAAGGGCTGCAATGCCTCCTCGCGGCGGTCCTTGGGGATGCCGGGTCCGTCATCTTCCACCGTGATGCGGCAGGCGCGCTCGGTCAGCGCCAGACTGACCACGGCCCGGGTTCCGTGGCGCACCGCGTTCATGATCAGGTTCTCCACCCCGCGCATCACGGCCTGCGGGCGCAAGGGCACCAGCCCCTCACCAACCACAGCACCCAAGGTGACAAGCAAACCCATTCGTCTTGCATTTTCAACCGCTTGTCTGACCAACGCCGCGGGGTCCGTCGCAACCGGCTCCTCTCCCGCCTCGTCCCGCACAAAGGCAAGGAATTCGTCCACCAGCCGTTCCATATCTTGCACATCGCGCTTCAGGGCGGCGGTTTCGTCGTCTTCGGGCAGGAACGCCAGCCCCAGTTTTAGCCGGGTCAAAGGCGTGCGCAGATCATGGCTGACCCCGGACAACAACCGGGTGCGTTGCTCGATCTGACGCTCGATCCGGCTGCGCATGTCAAGGAATGCCGCCCCCGCCGCCCTTACCTCACGCGCCCCGCGCGGGCGGTAGGCCACAGTCTGGCCCTTGCCGAACGCCTCGGCCGCCGCGGCAAGCCGGGTGATCGGCATCAACTGGTTGCGCAGGAACAGGAAAGCCACCGCCGTCATGAAGGCCGACGCGGCGACCATCACCACCAGCAGTTGATGCGGGTTGGACACGGTAAAGCGGCTGCGAGACATTGCCACCAGCATGGGTCCGTGCGGCGTTTCAAGCCACAGATGGGCGACGCGTGGATCGGCCAGCAAATCGACGGCAGAGATCTGCGGGATGCCCTCTTTCAGGGTCACCAGCATCACGCCGCCGGACCAATCGAGAAACCCGCGCAGATCGCTGGCCGGGGCAGGCACAGGCGTGGGCACCGTCACTTCCATCGCAAGCGCGGCGCCAAGATGCGCGGCCCGGGCCTGCGCGGCGGCCAGATCGGGCGCCGCATCGATCTCGGCCAAAACGAAGCGCAATTCGATCATCGCGCCCTTGGACAATTGGCGCGTCACGCCTTCAAAATGCCGCTGGATGAAAATGATGGACACGACCAGTTGGATCGCCACGATGGGCGCGATCAGGATCAGCGCGGCACGGCCATAAAGCCCGCGCGGTAGCCAAAATTTAAGCCGGAACGCCATGCGCCCGACCCTACCCACAGACCCAACTGATGAAAAGCCCAAGCTGCGCGCGGTCCGGGCGGACAATCCCTCGCCCATGACCCATACCGGCACCATGACCTACCTGCTTGGCGAAGGAGACGTGGTCGTCATTGATCCCGGTCCCGACCTGCCCGGTCACGCCGCCGCCCTCCTGTCCCGCTTGGGCCCGAAAGAGCGTATCGTGGCCTTGCTTGCCACCCATGCCCATGCCGATCACGTTGCCGGTTTGCCAAGGCTTCAGTCCTTGACCGGCGCCCCGAGTTTTGGTTTTGGACCGGCAGGTTCGGGTCAAAGCGAAACCATGCGTGCCCTGGTGCGAAAGGGTCTGCCGGATGCCGGCGAAGGGTTTGATCGGCAGTTTTCCCCCGATCTGCGGCTGGCGGACAGCCAGACCTTTTCCCCTGCGGGATTTCAGATCACCGCGCTCCACACGCCCGGCCACACCGGTTGCTCGCTCAGCTTTTCGGTGGGCGATTGGCTGTTCACCGGCGATCTGGCGATGGGCTGGGCGTCGTCCCTGATCTCGCCCCCCAACGGAGATATGTCGGCCTATATCGCCTCGCTGACGCGGCTGTCGCAGCAGCGTTGGTCCCGGCTTTTTCCCGGCCACGGCCCGGCGGTTCAGGATGCCTCGGCCCGGCTGGCCGAACTTATCACGCACCGCCGCACGCGTGAGGCTCAGGTGATGCAGGCCCTCGCACAGGGCCTCGCCGACATTCCTGCGATCACGGCTTCCATCTATCTGGACACGCCCGCTGCTCTCCGGACGGCAGCCATGCACAATGTTCTGGCCCATCTGATCGATTTGGCGGACAAAGGCGAGGTCATTGCCACCCCCGCGCCGCTCCCCTTCGCGCGTTTCCGGCGCGTCTGAGTGCGCACACAAATTTCCGGTCCTTGCCCCTTGCCGCCCCCGAACACCCTTGCTATACGGCCCCCGTGTTCCGGCGTAGCTCAGCGGTAGAGCAGCTGACTGTTAATCAGCGGGTCATAGGTTCGATCCCTATCGCCGGAGCCAAAAAACTCGTTTATTGTCAAAGTGATAGATGGCTCATTGGTGTGAATGCCTCGGGGCCAAGACCGTTGAATCGCCACGAGTCGCCACCCATTCAGAAAACACCGAAGTTTGGCACCGACCGTCTTGGACAAAACCCTGTGGGTTGGCAAAACGGTTCACGCCGATACGTCAGGAATCGTAGTTCCCCGTGGCACATCAAAAATGGACTTCGCGCCCAAGTTTCGAGTGACGAAAAGGTGAAACCCCGCGCGGTTTCTAGGCTGGCCCGGCGAGCGCCCCATCGCTAACACTTGGCCATGGTCCAACTCGCGCACAGTCTTCGGGTTCTGTTGATCGCCGTCTTCGTTGCGGCGACGATGGTTGGCGCTGGCGTGTCGATGAAAGCCGACGCTTCTGTGACAATGGCGCCGATGGTGATGGCCATGGCGGCGGGACCGACAAGCGTGGCCGAACATGACTGCGCGAAATGCGCCTCTCAAATGGCGCTAGAGGCGGGCTGCACCCTGACCTGCGGCTTGTCGATGATCGCGGCCTTGCCCGACCTGGGCACCCCTGCCTTTGCGGTCACAGCCCTCCGGTTTGACGCGGCGGTTGCGACGGCCACCGGCCTCGCCCCTCCCCCGGCGTTCACGCCCCCTCGAACCACCTCCCTGATCTGACACGGCGCTGCCAGCTTGGGCGCGCCGTTTCCCTGGTTGCGCGCCTTTTCGGGCGCGGTGGCTGACGGTCAGCCCCGCTTTGCGCGTGTCGCGGCGGGAGAACGAGGATGGCACAACATGACTTTTACACGATTTCCGGCGCTGCCCCGCAGGCGGCTTCTTATGGGGTTGGGCGCTGCGGCGCTCACCGCCAGCGGGTCGCCGGGACTGCTTCGCGCCTTTGCCGGACCAGCGGCAGGCCGCCCAACCGGCCAGATCACGGGACTGGCCTTTGACCAAGGCCAACTGATCCTCGCGGCGGCGGGCATCTGGACCAGCGACGATGGTGGGGTGAGTTTCTCGCCCAAGTCGCAGGGGCCGAGTGCCCCGGTCGCTGCGCTGGCAACCCATCCCGATGTTGCCGGGATGATCTATGCCGCAACCTCCGACGGCCTTCTTAGGTCGCTGGATGCGGGGCAGTCGTGGCAGGGTGCCGGGACGGGGCTGCCCAATACCCCGCTCGATGCCGTCGCGATTGCCGCCCACGATCCGCAAACCGTCTATATCGCTGTCCGCGGCGATGGGCTTTGGCAAAGCAACGACGGCGCCAAAAGCTGGGATTTCGCCATGGACCGCCCCTTGGTGGACAAGGTAGAAGTTGAGGTGCAGGCCCTCGCCTCGGTCGGCAGCCTGTCCGGCATGGGCGGCTATTGGGTCTATGCGGGCACCTCGATGGGGGCCTCCAAGGTGCCGGACTGCTTCTGCCGCTGGTCGCCCTTGGAAAGCACTGGGGCGATGGACGCTTTGGCCAAAGGCGCGAAACCGGCCCCCGTCGACCCGGCGCTGCGGTTGCCACACCTGTCCGTCCGCAGCCTCGTCACCGCACCTGCGGGGCCCAAGGTGCTGTTCGCCGGCCTGCCCTCCGGCATCTGGAGGACCGAGGATTCCGGGGCGACCTGGGCCCTGGCGGACGGCAAACTGGCCTCCCCCCTTCTCGCGGTCAACCCACTGGAGCCAAACCATATCGTGGCCGCCGATGCGGACGGCACGATACTTTCAAGCCGCGATGGCGGCGCAACATGGGCCGCTCCGGCGGCTGTTTGAGGAACAACATCATGAAACTGCAATTCGCAACTGCCCTGCTGCTTGCCCTCGCCGCCCCGGCCTATGCCGGTCAGGCGGTCACCCTTTACAGCAACCCGACCTGCGCCTGCTGCAAGACCTATGCCGACTACCTGACCTCCAAAGGGTTCGACGTGACCATGGTGCCCGACCCCAACTATGACACGGTCGCCACCAAGGCCGGGATGCCGCAAGACGGGATCGGCTGCCATGTCGCCGTTATCGACGGCTATACGCTCAGCGGCTTCATCCCGGCCAAGTTCATCGAGAAGCTGATCACGGAGAAGCCCGATGTTGCGGGCCTGACCCTGCCCGGCATGCGGATGGATGCGCCGGATATGGCCGATGACGCACTGACCACGCTGCAAGTCTACGCCTACGCCCCAACCGGCGTGACGCTTTACCCCGTCGAGTGAGGCCGGGCCGTGGCAGGACCAACCCAACTGGCAGCCGAGCCAATGATGGCGTTGGTCCTGATCTGCTGGATGCTGCTCGTCGCCGCCGTGGGGTTTGGGGTCGTGGTCATCGTGAAATGGATTTGGAAATGGATACGCCCCTGAAGATCATGATCCTGGCTGCGGCGGCGACTGTGGCCTCGGCTGCAAGAGCCGACAGCGTCGCCCCCGCGACCATCGCGCTGGGCCAACAGGTCTACACCGCCAACTGCGCCGCCTGCCATGGCGCAAGCCTGCAAGGCCAGCCGGATTGGAAACATCGGCTGGCCACTGGCCGAATGCCAGCGCCGCCGCATGACGTGTCGGGCCACACTTGGCACCATTCTGACCGCGACCTCTTCAACCTGGTAAATCTGGGCGTCGCGGCAGTGGTGGGGGACGGCTATGAAAGCGACATGCCTGCGTTCGGCGACAAGCTGAGTGACAGCGAGATCAAGGCTGTGCTGGACTACATCGAAAGCACCTGGCCGCCCTATGCACAGGGGTCCCAAGCGAGGATCACGGCGGCGGACAAGGCTTTGCAGCCATGACCGAAGCCGAAAAAACCCAGCCCCGACGCCGCCTGCACGTCCCACTCTGGGGACTGGTCCCTGTCGTGGCCGCCTCCCTGAGCGGCGTCTTTCTGTGGGCACTTCTGCACCCATCACCCGACCTGCCCTCTGTCCTCGTGGGCAAACCGGTCCCCGCCTTCACTCTGCCAGCCATCGAAGGCCGGGCCGAGGGGTTCTCCAGCGCCGACTTGCTAGGCAAGGTCGCGCTGGTCAACATCTTCGCCTCGTGGTGCGTGCCCTGCCGGGCGGAGCATCCGCTGATCTCCGAACTCAGCCGCACCGGCCTCGTGCCGATCTACGGCATCAACTACAAGGACAAGGCCCCGGACGCCTTGGCTTGGCTGGCAGAACTGGGCGACCCCTATACCAAGATCGGGGCCGACACGGACGGGCGAGTGGCGATTGATTTCGGCGCTTACGGCGTGCCCGAAACCTATATCGTCGGGGCCGATGGCATCGTCGCCTACCGGATCGTCGGACCGATCACGCGGGCGACTTTGGACCAAACACTGCTGCCGCTGATCCGCAGCCTGCAAGCCAAAACAGGAAAGGTCACCGAATGAAACCTGCCCTCGTCGCGGCATTGCTTTGGCTCTTTGTGCCGGTTCCCGGCATCGCAGGCCCGCAAGGCTTCACCCTTCACGACACGCCGCAAGCCGTCCCCGAGCTGCGCTTGGTGACCGAAGACGGCACACGCAAGACGCTGGCCGACTTCCACGGCAAGGAGATCCTTTTGAACGTCTGGGCGACGTGGTGCCCGCCTTGCGTCAAGGAAATGCCGACGCTTGACGCGCTACAGGCCGATCTCGGCAGCGCAAGTTTCGAGGTCGTGACCCTGTCCATCGACACAGGCGGCGCAACAGCCGTCCGCAAGTTCTTCGACAAGGTCGGGATCAAGCACCTGTCCCTGTATGTCGATCCGACCGCGCTGGCCTTCACAAGCCTGCGGATCGTCGGGCTGCCGACCACGCTGTTGATCGACGGCGAAGGCCGCGAAATGGGCCGCCTGATCGGCCCCGCCAGTTGGAACAGTCCCGAAATGGAAACCTTCCTCAAAGGCTATGCCAAATGACCCCCATAACCCGCCGCACTGCGCTAGCTGCGCTGGGCGCTGCCATCACGGCCCCGGCCCATGCCCATTCCGTGCAAGAATTGAAAGATGAGTTCTACGCGAAAGAAGAGTATTTCGAGGCTTTCGACAAGCCGGTACCCGATTTCACCCTCAGCGATGCGGCGGGCGCGCTGGTGCATCCGGCGGATTTCCTCGGCCAGGTCGTCGTGCTGCATTTCATCTATTCCAGTTGCCCCGATGTCTGCCCGCTTCACGCCGAAAAGCTGGCAGAGGTGCAGCGCGAGGTGATCCAGACCCCGATGAAGGACCGGGTTCGCTTCGTGTCGATTACCACCGACCCGACCAAGGATACGGCAGCGGTGCTCACGGCCTATGGCCCCCAGCACGGGCTTGACCCGCTGAACTGGCAGTTCCTGACGATCGCCCCCGGCGCGCCGGAGGATACGACCCGCACCCTCGCCAAGGCGTTTGGTCACTCCTTCACCGTCGAAAGCGAGGGCACACAGACCCACGGCGTCGTCACCCATATCATCGGCAAGTTCGGCCGCTGGCAGGGGAATTTCCACGGGCTGGAGTTCCAGACCCTGAACATGGTCATGTTCATCAACGCTTTGACCAATGACTATGACAAGCCAGAGCTGGGGTTCTGGGATCGGCTTTGGAGTTGGTTATGAGGGCACCTTGATGCTGAACATTTCCGGCGTGGGCATCTTTGCCGCCTTCGTGGCGGGGTCGATCTCGTTCCTGTCGCCCTGTGTCCTGCCGCTGGTACCCGGCTATGTGTCCTTTATCGCAGGCCAGCCGAACCTGCGGACCCACAACGTCGGCGCGCGGGCCAGGCTACGGGCGCTGGGGCTAAGCCTGTGTTTCATCGCGGGCTTCACCACGGTGTTCATCGCGCTGGGTGCTGGTGCCAGCGCCCTCGGATCGGTGCTGCTGACGTGGCGGGCGGCGTTGAACTTGCTGGGCGGGGCCGTGATTATCCTGTTCGGCCTTGCGATGCTGGGGGTGTTCCGCTTGCCCATGCTGGGCCGCGACACGCGGTTCACCCTTGATATTCCGGGCGGCAGGCCCACGAGTGCCTTCGTGCTCGGCCTCGCTTTCGCGTTTGGCTGGACCCCCTGCATCGGCCCGATCCTTGGCGCGATCCTGACCCTCAGCGCCAGTTCCGCCAGCCTTGCCAGCGGGGTCTGGCTGCTGGCGATCTATTCGATGGGGCTGGCCGTGCCCTTCCTGCTGACCGCCCTGTTCACCGACGCCGTCGCCGCACGCATCAAGACCATCGGGCGGGCGGGGCGCATCCTCTACCTGCTGGCGGGCGGGGTCATGGTCGCGATGGGCCTCGCGGTAATGACCGGCAACATGACCCGCATGGCCTATTGGCTGCTGGAAACCTTCCCGGCGCTGAACTTCACGCTGGCATAGTCAGCATCAAGTCATAGCTCGGCCTGCTTGCGCCAGCCGTATCGGGTCAGACCGCGCGGCTTGTAGGTCGAAAGGGCCAAAGGGACCAGCAGTGCCAACAGACCGCCGGTTGCATGAAGAATGAACGACGCCCGGACGCCGAACAGCCCGTCCAGCGATCCACCTGACGCCGCAGCCTCTGCAACAAGGCGAATGCCGCGCATTTGCACCAACAGAACCGCGAGCACGATGAAGTTGATCGCGAGTTTCGCGACGATCCACCAATGCCGGAACAGCCCCCACGGCGTCACCAGCGACTGGACCACGCCGACACCCAAAGACACCAGCACCAGAGGCAAGATCAGAATGCGGGTCAGCAGGTTCATCGCCGGATAGGCGCTCCTCCCCACGGTTGGATCGGAACTGACAAGTCCGACGATGGCGAGGACCAGAAACCCCGCGACCGCGCCCATCAAGCTGACCGAGGTGCTGACATGCAGGACAAGAAGGATCTTGCGCGGTCCGGGGTACAGGATCATCCGTTGCTGCCCTGCACCGGGGCGGCTGATCTCATGCCCGGCATCGAGTGCTGCATCAGGCTCTGGACGCCGCCTCCGAAAACCAGATGAAGCACTGCCGCCACTGTCACGACAGCGACGACGACGCTTGCGATTTTCACCCAGCGGGGCGTTCCGGGATAGGTCTGCTTCTCGGTCATCATGCCTCCTGAGCCAATCTGCCGCCCAAATTTGATGGACGACATGCAAGATACAGGACACAGTGTCCGTAAACAAGTCAACCCACACACGACCCGATCCGTGGGTTTCGGGACAAACCGTCCAATACGTTCGGGAAAAGTTTGAGAAAGGCTCACGATGGACCGCCGCATCGCCCGCACACGCGGCATTCTGCAAGACGCCCTCAGCCGCCTGATCCTGAAGCACGGCTACGAGGCGGCGACCATCAAGGACATTTGCGAAGAGGCCAATGTCGGACGCTCGACGTTTTACGCACATTTCACCAGCAAGGACGATCTGAAGCGCAGTGGGATGGAGCATTTGCGACATCACCTTCTGGCCCGACAGCAAGCGGCCTTGTCAGGGGCGGGGACGGCGCAAGACCGCACCCTTAGCTTCAGCCTTGTGATGCTGGAGCACGCCCGCGATCACGCCGCGCATTACAAGGTCCTGGTCAACGGCCGTGGGGGCAGCGTTGCGCTTGGCTTCATCCGCGAGGTTCTGGGTGACCTGGTCCGGGCTGACCTCGCCAGTCTGCAGATTGATCCGATGGGAGGGGCGGCGGCGCGGGAAGCGGTTGTGCAATACTTGGTTGGGGCTTTCATGTCCCTGATGACCTGGTGGCTGGACAACGGCACGAAGCTGGAGCCTGCCGAGGTGGACGCGCTGTTTCGTCAGCTAAGTCTGGTGGGTATCTTCGCGTCCGGCGCGCCGCTTGCTGGTCCGAGTGCCCTCAGCCAGGCACCGAGTCCGGGCAGCGGTGCCAAGATTACATCGCTGACAGGTAGCCCGCACGGGCATTCCCATGCGTTATGACGCCGGGTAAAGGGCGGTATCGCCGGTCATACTCGGGACTACAGCTTTGGACACGGACCTCACACGCTGGATCAATTCGCTTGCCGGGACGCATGCGGCACTGGATGCCGGCATGATCGCCATCACCCAGTTCGGCGTGCCTTTGATCGTCGCCCTTGTTGCCCTACAATGGTGGAGCGGCCCCGACCGCGCCCATTTGCGACACACGGCGGTCAGCGCCGGGCTGGCCGTTCTGCTGGGGCTCGCTGTCAACCAGATCATCCTGCTGTTCGTCCATCGGCCCCGCCCCTATGATCTGGGCGTGACGCAGCTTCTGATCGCCCGCAGCGCGGACTGGTCCTTCCCCTCGGACCACGCGGCGGTGGTTGCCGCTGTCGTGGCCGCGTTCGGCATCCAGCGGTTTCATGGCAGGACCAGCGCCCTGGGGGTACTCGCCCTGCTCGTCTGTTTTTCGCGAGTCTATGTCGGGACGCATTATGTCAGCGATGTTCTGGGCGGCGCGGCGGTTGGGATCATGGCGGCGCATGTGGTGCGCTGGGTCCACCGACCCGGAACAGCGGTGGACCGGTTCCTCGTCGGCATCCTCTGAGCCGCCAATGGTCCGCATCGGCGATCGCTGCTGCGTGTCCGAACGAGAGACCGAGAGCAGGCTTCTTCCGCTCTCGGCGATATCCGTTCCAGCCCAGTTTATTCGTGCCTCTGTCAGGTGCTGACCAAGAACTCAGTCATCATGCCGGTCGCCAAATGCGGCATGTGGTGGCAGTGCAGCATCCAACTTGCCGCCTCGCCCGCATCCAACGCGACCGTGACCACGCCCATCGGCGGGACGAAGACGGTGTCGCGCAAAGCACCGGCGAAACGGCCTGACCCGGTGTCCACCACCTGGAACGAATGCCCGTGCAGGTGCATCGGATGCCCCATCATCGACATGTTTTGGAACATGATCTCGACCCGCTCGCCGGATTTGGCGGCGACAGGCTGGTGGGTCGCCCAGGTTTGACCGTTGATCGTCCAGACATAGGGCTGCATCGCGCCCACCAACGTCAGAACCGGGCTGTTCGTCGCGGGTCTTGCGGCCAGCGGGTTGGCGGCACGAAGGGCGCTTTCCTGTTTGAGGTCGGTGTCAAAGGCGGGTGAAGCGGCGTCGGCCAAGGCGGCCAAGCGCGCGACTTTCGCGCCCGGCGTGGCGAGGATTAGGCCGGTCTGTTCCCGCGCCCCTTCGCGCAGGGCAAGAATCGGGAAAGCACCGGCGCCCGGAAGGTCCACCTCTATGTCCAACCTCTGCCCCATCGCCAAGCCAAAACGCGTCCCGGGGATGGGCTGCACGTCATGGCCATCCACGGCGATCAGCCGTGCCTGCGCCGCACCGGTGTCGATCCAATAGACCGTCGCAGACGATCCGTTGATGATGCGCAGCCGGACCCGGCTGCCCGCTTCAACCTTGACGACTTCCGGGTCAGACAAGGTGCGGTCATTGGTCAGATAGGCGTCAAAGTCATAATCGTTGAGGTCCATCGCCATACCCGACATGCCGCCCATCGTGCCGTCGGCCTTGGCAGTCCCGGACATTTCCATCCCCGACATGGCCCCGTCTGTTTTGGCAGCGCCGCTCATGTCCATTCCGGACATGGCATCGCCCGTCTTGGCTGCGTCACCCATCGCCATGCCGCCCATCGCGGCACCGCCAGTGATCTCGGCCATCACCTCCTCGGGCGATTTGAACGAGAAGTCGTGCAAAAGCATCACGACCTCCTGCCGGTCCGCCTTGGCGTCTGCTTCACTCCGCACGATCAGCGGCGCGGCCAGCAGCGCCATTTCCTGCAAGGGCACATGGCTGTGCATCCAATGCGTGCCGGGTCTGGGCGCGTAATCATAGCTGCGGGTCTCGCCGGGTTTCAGCAGCGGCGCAGGCATGCCCGGCACGCCGTCCTGGACGTTCGGCGGAATCTGGCCATGCCAGTGGATCAGCGTCTCCACATCCAGCGCATTGGTCAGGTCCACTGCAAATCGCTGGCCCGGGTCCAGAATCAGACCGGCGCCGCCGCTGCCGTTGACCAGACCGAAAACCGTCGCGGCACGGCCGTCAATGTCCAGCGTGCGCCGGGTGGCACTCAGTGTCATGGGCGCTCCTTGGGCAAAGGCAAGGCGAGGCAGGCTGGTCGCAGCGACGATTGCCGCCGAAGCCGCAAGGAAATTGCGGCGGTTCATCATTGGGGTCATCATAGGCTCCGTTCGGCCCCAAAAGGGCCATGAGTGAGGGGATGCCGCAGGCGCGACCTTGGCTCAGACGAAGCTTGCGGACTTGGGGGGATGACCGTTTGGCGGGGGCGCGATCCCGACCAGAAGGGCGGAGGGACTGGGTGCAAGGACCAGCGCGATCTCGAACACCGGGCCTTCCTGACGTTCGATGGCGGGCGCCTCCACCCATCCAAAGCACAGGATGCGGCAGGCAGCGCCAAGGCTGGCGTGGGATGCGGGCATCTGCTCCGGCTGCGCCGCGGCGGACATGGTCATGTCATGCGCCGCCATCTGCGGCATCATGGCCATCGTCCCTGCCGCATCTGTCATGGGATGCGCGGTCTCATACAAAGGCGCAATGGCCAGAACCGCCATCACCAGCAAACCACGCAGGGCAAACGACAACCAGGTGAGGGCGCGCAGGTTTCTCATACCGATAAATTTAGGCGTGGTGAACGTAAACGACAAGGTTTCGGGTGCAAAATCCCGCGGCCTAATAGTCGAAAAACACCCCTTGACCTTAACATGGTGGGAAGCTCCATGTGTAAGCAACGGCAGTTTCGCCGCATGTTCTGAAAGGACGACAATGCTTGACCTGACCATTCCCGACATGACCTGCGGTGGCTGCGCGCGCGGCGTGACCCAAGCGGTGAAGTCCATCGATCCCGGTGCCGAGGTGAAGATCGACCTCGACACCCGCAAGGTGCAGGTGACCACCTCGGCCAGTGCGGCAGCCGTCAAAAGCGCGATCGCTCAGGCCGGGTTTTCCCCCACCTGAAACCGTTGTCTGCCACCCCCACCGACCTGAAAGTCCTGCCATGAAAGACTTCGCCGCAACCCCGCGCTTAGGGGCAACTGAATCCCTGTCGGTTCAGGGCATGACCTGCGCCTCTTGCGTGGGCCGGGTCGAGAAGGCGCTTGCCAAGGTCGAGGGGGTGGCATCGGCCACGGTCAATCTGGCAATGGAAAAGGCCGAGGTCCGCTATTCGGCGGCGGCGGTCCATGACGACGTTGTCGCGGCGATCCGCAAGGCTGGCTATGATATCGAACCCTCCAGCTTCGATCTTGGCATCGAAGGCATGACCTGCGCCTCTTGTGTCGGGCGGGTGGAAAAGGCGCTGGCAGGGGTGCCGGGGGTGGTTGCGGCCTCGGTCAATCTGGCGACCGAACGCGCGACGATCCGGGTGCTGGACAAAAGCCCCGCTCTGACCGCCGCCATTGAGGCCGCCGTCCGCCGCGCAGGCTATGAGCCGCGTGCCGTTATGGATGAGGGTGCGGACAAAAGTGCGG
>JANLQT010000643.1:0-3955 GCA_031368035.1 Rhodobacterales bacterium
CGCCACCCGGTTTTCGGGGGCCTGTTGCCGGCGCTGGTGGATGTCGTTGTGGCCATCGAAGACGGTATACTTGCTGGTTTCCTTGAAGTGTGGCACCGGGGCGCTGCCCCGGACCCCGGGATATTTGGGGCTTCTGTGAAAGGTTAGGAGGCAGAGAGCATACGGTCGGCAGAGGCTACGAACAAGGCGCGGGCGTAGTCGGTTTGCATGGTGGCGGAGGCGAGGGCTTCGCGTGACAGTTCTTCGACCGCGCGGCCATTCTGCATGACGAGGATGCGGTCGCACATGTGGTCGATCACGGCGAGGTCGTGGGAGACCATCAGGAAGGTCAGGCCCCGCTCGGCGCGCAGGCGCGAGAGCAGGTTCAGAGTTTCGGCTTGGACCGAGGCGTCGAGGGCGGAGGTGGGCTCGTCCAGCAGCAGGATCTGCGGTTCCAGCATCAAGGCGCGGGCGATGGCGACGCGCTGGCGCTGGCCTCCCGAAAGCTGGTGCGGATAGCGGAAGCGGAACGAGGTGGGCAGGCCGACGTCGGTCAGGGCTTGTTCTATGCGCTGGTCGGTGCCCGGCAGGCCGTGGATGGCAAGGGGTTCGGACAGCACCCGGTCCACGGTGTGGCGGGGGTGCAGCGAGGCATAGGGGTCCTGGAACACCATCTGCGCTAGGCGCGAAAAGGCGCGGCCACGGGGGGTGGGGATGGGCGCGCCGTTGATACGGATGGTGCCGCCCGTGACCGGGGCGAGGCCGCAGATGGCGCGGAGGATGGTGGATTTGCCGGAGCCGGATTCGCCGACGAGGCCGAAGCTTTGTTTTTCGTCGACATTGAAACTGACGTTTTCGACCGCGCGGACCAAACGGTGGTTGGCGGTGAAAGTGACGGAGAGGTTTTCGATCTCGATCAGCGGCATGGACGACAACCGTTTGAAAGAGATGGGTGCATCACCCATCTTACCGGTAGGATGGGTGATTCACCCATCATTGCCGGGGCCGCCGTCATGTCCTTGCCCAATCTGCGGTGCGATCGAGCGACGGCAAGGGCCCCCGGCTGCCGCCGATGCGGGGCAGGCAGTTCAAGAGGCCCTGCGTGTAGGGGTGCTTGGCATGCATCAGGTCGGCGGCAGCGAGTTCCTCGACGATGCGGCCCTTGTACATCACCAGCACGCGGTCGCAGAACCGGGCGACGAGGCGCAGATCGTGGCTGATGAAGATCAGCCCCATGCCGCGATCGCGCACGAGGGCGTCGAGGATCGACAGAACCTCGGCCTGAACGGTGACGTCGAGCGCCGAGGTCGGCTCGTCCGCGATCAACAGGTCCGGCCCGGGGATCAGCATCATCGCGATCATCACGCGCTGGCCCATGCCGCCGGACAGTTCGTGCGGATAGGCGTCCATCACGCGTTCCGGGTCCCGGATCTGCACGGCTTCCAGCGCGGCGAGGGCCTTGGCGCGCGCCTCGGCTTTGGAGGCGTGGTCGCGTTGGCGCAGACCCTCCATCAGTTGCGCGCCGACGCGCATCACCGGGTTCAGCGAAAACTTCGGGTCCTGCATGACCATGGCGATGCGGCGGCCGCGCAGGGCGCGCATCTGGGTTTCGGAGGCGGTGGTCAGGTCCTGACCGTCGAAGATCATGTGGTCGGCCTCGATCCGGCCAGGGGCGCGGATCAGGCGCAGGACGGCGCGGCCGGTCATGGTTTTGCCAGAGCCGGATTCGCCGACAATGCCAAGGCGTTCTCGGTTCAGATCGAAAGAGACGCCGCGCACCGCCTCGACCGGGCCGGATTCGGTGTCAAAGGTCACGCGCAGGTATTTCACCGACAAAAGGCTCATCGACCAGCGCTCCGGGGATCGAGCACGTCGCGCAGGCCGTCGCCGAGCAGGTTGAAGCCCAGCGAGACGATGAAAATCGCAAGGCCCGGCATGGTGGCGACCCACCATTGTTCAAACAGGAACTTGCGGCCGGCGCTGACCATCAGGCCCCATTCTGGCAAAGGCGGCTGCACGCCGAGGCCGAGAAAGCCAAGGCCCGCCGCGATCAGGATGACGCCGGCCATGTCCAGCGTCACCCGGATGATGACCGAGGGCAGGCACATCGGCATGACATGGCCCCAGATGATCCGGGTGGAGGACGCGCCCAGAAGCCGGGTTGCGGCGATGTAGTCGGAGTTGCGGACCGTCAGCGTTTCGGCCCGGGCGACGCGGGCGTAAGGGGGCCATGAGGTCAGCGCGATGGCCAGCACGGCGTTGACCAAGCCGGGGCCGAGGACGGCGACCAAGGCCAGCGCAAGGATCAGCTTGGGAAAGGCGAGGAAGATGTCGGTGATGCGCATCAGCACCGAATCGACCCAGCCGCCGAAATATCCCGCCACCGCGCCGATCACGAGGCCCACAACCGGCGCGGTCAGGATCACCAGCAGCACGATGTACAGGGTGATGCGGCTGCCGAACAGGATGCGGCTCCAGATATCGCGGCCGAAATCGTCGGTGCCAAGCCAGTGGCCGGACGACAGTGGCGGTTGCAAGCGGATGGAAAGGTCCTGCGTGATGGGATCATAGGGCGCAAGCTGCGGCGCGAACAGGGACATCAGGATCAGAAGGATGGTGATGCCCAGCCCGATCATCGCCAAGGGGTTGCGGCGGAAGCGCAGCCAAGCGAGCCAGTTTTGCGCGGCCCGGCTTTGCAGGCGGGATTTGGGATTGGGGTCTGACAGCCATTCAAGGGTGGTCATCGTGCCCCCTATCTCGCACGCGGATCTGCAAGGCGGTATAGCAGGTCGGACACCATGTTCAGGCCGATATAGACCGCGCCCACGACAATGGTGCCGCCCAGCACGGCGGGCATGTCGTTCACCAGCAGCGCCTCGGTGATATAGCGGCCAAGGCCGGGCCAGGCGAAGATCGTCTCGGTGAGAACCGCGCCTTCCAGCAGGAAGGCATAGGACAAGGCCACCACGGTGATCAGCGGCACGGCGACGTTGCGCATGGCATGGACCCAGATCACCCGGCGTTCCGGCATGCCCTTCACCCTTGCGGTGGTGATGTATTCCTGGCCCAACTCGTTCATCATGAAGCTGCGGGTCATGCGGCTGATATAGGCCATCGACAGATAGCCCAGGATCGAGGCGGGCAGGATGATGTGGCTGATCGCGTTGAAGAACATCTCCCATTCTCCGGCGAGCGCCGTGTCGATCAGGATCATGTGGGAGACGGCGGGGACTTTCATGTCCAGCATCATCTCATACATGCTGTCCAGGCGGCCGGGACCTCCGACCCAGCCAAGCTCGCCGTAAAACAGCAAAAGTCCCATCAGCCCCAGCCAGAACACCGGCATGGAATAGCCCATCAGCCCGATCAACCGCACCGCCTGATCACCGATCGAGCCGGGTTTGGTCGCGGCCAGAACCCCGGCGGGCACGCCGATCGCCACTCCGATGATCGTGGCGAGCGTCGAAAGCTCCAGCGTCGCAGGGAAATAGCGCAGGATTTCGGACAGGACCGGATCGCGCGAGCGGATCGAGGTGCCCAGATCGCCGTGCAGCACGTTCCAGACATAGATGGCGAATTGCTGCCACAGCGGGTCATCCAGGCCCAGTTTCGCGCGGGTTTCAAGGATCTGCGCCTCGGTCGCGCGTTCGCCCAGAATGGCGAGGACGGGATCGACAGGCACTATGCGAGCGATGATGAAGGTGACCACCAGCAGGCCAAGGAAGGTCACGAACAGCGAGAATGCCGTGCTGGCGGCCCCACGCGCAAACCGCGTCAGACCCTGGCCAAAGCTTGGCCCGTCAGTGGTTGCGCCCACGGCTGCCATGAAGATGCGCCTGCACCCCGAAAGGTGCAGGCACGATCCTTGCTTACTTGGTAACCAGCCAATACGAGACGCCCAGATCGACCGCGCCGCCGGTGATGAAGTTCTGCACATTGCTGCGCAGACCGGTTTGACGCGCCTGCTGGAACATCA
>JANLQT010000649.1:0-1608 GCA_031368035.1 Rhodobacterales bacterium
AGAAACCGCACCGAAGCCAGCCGCGCCGCAATCAGCCCCAGGTCCCGCGACGGCGCCGAAATCCGCCGCTCCAGCAGCCGCCCGCCCGCCGCTGTCACGGTTCTGTCCACCGCCGCCAGCAGCGAGCCTTCCCGCCCGCCCGACAGTGCCTGCACCAGTTCCAGATTGCGCCGCGTCGCTGCATCAATCTGCACAGTCCCGCCCGAAACCTCCCGCTGTGGAGGCCGCAGCAGCGGCAGTTTCCCCCGCTGCGGAAGTTCCAGATAATCCAACAGCGCCCCCAGCGCCGCGTTTTCCGCCCGCCCAAACGCCCCAAACGCCTCCATCGAGCCGACGCCATACAGCGCCTTCAGCCGACCCTCGCCGCCGACCGAATCAAAACTCGCCGCCGCGCGCGTCGTGACCGCCACCCCGGCCTCAACCTCCAGCGCGAAGCCCTCCGCCACCAGCAACTCACTCGGCGCAATCCGCGCCAGTTCCGCCTGAAGCCGGACCAAAGGCACCGGCATCACCCGCACCTCGCCCGTGGAAATATCCGCCCAAGCCAAAGCCGCCTCGTCCCGCACCTCGGCAAAGGCCGCCAGGTAATTGTGCCGCCGCGCCTCCAGCAGCGAATCCTCGGTCAGCGTCCCCGGCGTCACCAGCCGCACCACCTCGCGCCGCACGACCGACTTATACCCGCGCTTCTTGGCTTCCGCTGGGTCCTCCATCTGCTCGGCAATGGCGACGCGGAACCCCTTGCGGATCAGCGCCAGCAGATAGCCCTCCGCCGCATGTACCGGCACGCCGCACATCTGGATCGGCTGGCCCAGATGCGTGCCGCGCTTGGTCAGCGCAATGTCCAGCGCCTCGGACGCCAGCACGGCGTCCTGAAAGAACATCTCGTAGAAATCGCCCATCCGGTAAAACAGCAGCGCACCTGGATACCCGGCGCGGATATCCAGATACTGCACCATCATCGGCGTGATGCCGTCGTCGCTCACCTGAACTGTCCCCATGCCCCGCGCCGACCCTAACCAAGCCCGTGCAGGGGGAAAAGCTGAAACCACGGGTGGACGGCCCGGATGCCAGCCCCTATCACCAAAGGGTTCACATCAGGATTGGCCCCCCTATGTCCAGACCGAAAACCACGCCCGAAGAGGCGCTTGCCTATCACCGCGAAGACCCGCCGGGCAAATACGTCATCACGCCCTCCAAACCGATGGCGACGCAGCGCGACCTGAGCCTTGCCTATTCCCCCGGCGTCGCCGTCCCGGTGCTGGCCATCGCCGCCAATCCCGAGCTTGCCTATGACTACACCGTCAAGGGCAACATGGTCGCGATCATCTCGAACGGCACCGCGATTCTGGGGCTGGGCAACCTGGGCGCTCTGGCCTCCAAGCCGGTGATGGAGGGCAAGGCGGTGCTGTTCAAACGCTTCGCCGACGTCAACGCCATCGACATCGAGCTCGCAACCGAGGATGCGGACGAGATCATCAAGGCCGTCCATCTGATGTCCCCGACCTTCGGCGGCATCAATCTTGAGGATATCAAGGCCCCCGAGTGCTTCATCATCGAACAGCGCCTGAAAGAGCTGTGCGATATCCCGGTGTTTCACGACGACCAGCA
>JANLQT010000753.1:0-2104 GCA_031368035.1 Rhodobacterales bacterium
CATGTCAGATCGGTTCCAGCACATCGGTGACACTGGCCTCGATGGTCTGGTTCTGGGCGAAGTTCAGGATGCCGAACAGCGACATGGACTTGGCATCGGCGGTGATGGTGACCGTCACCGTGCTGCCGTCGATCGTCACCAGCGCTTTCGGGGTGTAATGGCCAAAGCTGGCATGCGCTTCGGCAAAGCTTTCGGCCGCAGCGACGTCAAACCCGTGCCGCGCCACGATTCGCGCGGTTTCCCGCCCGACATTCCAGAAATTCGACTGGTTCATGTAGGTCAGCGAAGTATCGGCGAACAGCATCAGCAGCCCGCAGAACACCGGCACCCACATCACGAATTCAATCGTGACGCTGCCGCGCGTTCCTTGGGTGAAGGCGCGTAGGGCGTTCGAAAACCATGCGGGTTTGGACAGCATTTGGCATCAATCCACTGGATTCTGACGAATCTTCTACGGGGCCAGAACGGCCGAAATGCGGCAAGGACGCGGCATGGGCAGGGAGTGCGCCTCCATTGCATTGATAATGGGCGAAAGACCGCCCCCTCGGGACCCCGTTTCAGCCGCCTGCTTCAGCCGCCTGCGGCCATGCGCCGGAACGTGTCATTCTCGGCCACCAGCGCGTCATAGCGGCCCTGGGCCACCAGGCGGCCCTTGTCCATCAGGAAGATCGTGTCGCAGTCCTTCACCGTGGACAGCCGGTGCGCGATCATGATGATGGTCTTTTCATGGGACAGGTTGTGCACCGCCTCCATCACCGCGCGCTCGGTGAGGTTGTCGAGCGCAGAGGTCGCCTCGTCCAGAATCAGCACATCGGGGTCGTGATACAGCGCCCGGGCAATGCCGATCCTCTGGCGCTGCCCGCCCGACAGGCGCACCCCGCGCTCGCCCACGAAGGTCTGATAGCCCTGCGCGAGGTCGGCCATGACGAAGTCATGCAGGTTGGCCACCTTCGCCGCCCGTTCCACCGCGGCGTGATCGACCTTGTCCGCCGGGATGCCGAAGGCGATGTTGGCGGTCACTGAATCGTCCACGAGGAAGATCTGCTGCGGCACATAGCCGATGGTGTTCTGCCAGGCCCGCAGCGTTTCGGGCGTGATCGCGGCGCCGTCCACCCGCAACTGTCCCGCTTGCGGCGTCAGCAGCCCCAGCATCACATCCACCGCCGTGGTCTTGCCCGCCCCGGTGCCGCCGACGATGCCCACTGTGGTGCGCGCCGGGATGGTCAGCGACAAACCGTTCAGCACCGGGCGTTCGGCCAGGGGATAGGCATAGTCCACCGCCGCCAGCTCCAACTGACCGCGCAGATGCAGCACCTCCGAGCTTGCCCGTCCCGGAAGCGGGCTGCCGGCGGTCTCGGTGATGTCGCGGTGGATCGCATCCAGGACCGGCGCCGAAGAGCGCAACTGCGTCAGCGAATGGTAGATCTGCTGCACCGCCGGAAACATCCGAAGGCTGGCAAAGGCAAAGACCCCCAGGGTCGGCAGGATGCTGGACAGGCTACCGCCGTCCTGCAGCATCAGGACCATGATCAGCACGATCATGCCGCCAAAAGCGATGGCCTCCAGCAGGTGCCGCGGCATTTCGCCGATCAGTTGCGTGGCGGCAGTGTCTTCGGCCATCTGGCGTGAGGGGCCCCGGAACCGGTCCAGATAGGCCTCCTCCAGCCCCATCAGCTTCACCTCCTTGATGCCGCCCATCGCTTCTTGCGCGATCTGGAACCGCGCCTGATTTGCAGCAAGCCGCCGTGCCCCAAGCCGCAGAAGCAGCCGGCGCACGACCAGGAAGATCATCACATAGGACCCGCCCAGCAGCACGGATGCCGACAGCGCCACCACAGGGCTGACGGCAAGCAGCAGCGCAACCAGAAACAGCAGCGACACCGACTGCGCCAGAAGCCGCATGGCCGGGATGATCACGCCAAGGACCAGGTTCTGCACCTCGGACAGGACCTGCTTGCCCAGATCGGCGCTGTGGCGGCGCAGGAACCAGACATAGGGCTGGGACAAGTAGCGGCTGAGCAGCCGGGTCGAGATCGAGTGGTTGCGCATATGGCTGAAATGCCCCAGCGCATGCAGGGTCAGCGTCTTGAACAGAAGGCTAAGG
>JANLQT010000764.1:0-13793 GCA_031368035.1 Rhodobacterales bacterium
TGGATGCGGCAATACGCCGGACAAACTGGTTGTCGCGCTACACTGCCGGATGATCCGCATGGTCCGCCGCGCCAGACGGTGCGCCGACGCCAGCCGTTCAAGATCGTCCGACAGCAGCGCCACTTCCGCCGCTTGCAGCGCGACCTCGCTGCCCGCAGCCCCCATGGCGATGCCGACATCGGCGCGGGCCAGCGCTGCGGCGTCGTTGACCCCGTCGCCCACGAAAGCGACACGGCCCAGCTTGGCCAAAGCGTCCACCAGCGCGACCTTGTCTTGCGGCAGAAGGTCGGCGTGAACCTCATCGGGCGTCAGGCCCAGCAAGGCTGCGATGCGCAGGGCGACGGGACGGCGGTCGCCGGTCATCATCGCCAGCGTCTCGATCCCGCCATGGCGCAGCGCGGCAATGGCCCGGGCCGAGCTTTCGCGCGGCTGGTCGGCCACGGCGATGGCGCCCAACAGCCTGTCGCCGCGCCCGAGATAGACCACGGTTTCGTTGCCACCCATCACGCCTTGCAGCCCGGAATGGTCAAGGCTGGCCTGCATCCGCGCCACCATGCGGGGATTGCCGGCCCAAAGTGCGCCGCCAGAGTCAGTGCCGGTGATGCCTTCGGAGGGCGCGGTGGTCACATCGGTGACAGGGCTGGCGGTGAGGCCGCGCTTGGTCATCTCTCGCCTGATCGCGCCGGCGATCGGGTGTTCGGACTGCGCCTCGATGCCCGCGAGCAGGCGCAGGAAGCTGTCTTCGTCGCCATGCAGAACCACGATGCGGGTGACTTCCGCTTTGCCGGTGGTCAGGGTGCCGGTCTTGTCGAAGGCGAAGCGCTTGACCTCGGCAAGGCTTTCCAGCGCGCCGCCGCCCTTGAACAGCACCCCTCCGCGCGCGGCTGCCGACAGGGCCGACAGGATCGCGGCGGGAACCGAGATCACCACGGCACAAGGCGACGCCGCGACCAGCAGCGTGGCGGCGCGGTACATGGCGTCATGCGGCGCTGTGCCGGTTGCCAACATGATGAGCCAGGCCGACACCGACCCCACCAGCACGGCGATGGTATAGCGTTGGCCGAACCAGTCGGAGAAGCGTTCGGAGGGGGCTTTCATGCCCTGCGCTTCGGTCACCAGTTTGATCATCCGGGCGACGGTGGATTCTTCAAGACTGCGCGCCACCTCCATCGTCAGGACGGCGTTCAGGTTGACCGTGGCTTCGTGCAACTTGGCGCCGGGTTCCTTGGCGACGGGCAGGCTTTCGCCGGTGATGGTGCTTTCGTCGATCTCGCCCAGCCCCTCGACCAGAAGGCCATCGACCGGCACGCGGGCGCCGGGGCGCAGGATGACGCGGTCGCCGGGGCGCAGGTCGCTGACGGGGACTTCTTCGAGCCCGTCCTTGACGATGCGGAGCGCGGTTTCGGGGCGCAGGGCCATCAAGGCTTCCACAGCGCGGCGGGCGCGGCCCATGGCGCGGTGTTCCAGCGTGCCGGAGAGGGAGAACAGGGCCAGAAGCACCGCGCCTTCCAGCACCGCGCCGACCGAGGCCGCGGCGAGGGCAGCGATGACCATCAAGAGGTCGATGTCGAGGCGGCCTTTGCCGAACAACTCTCGCAGGGCCTTGATCGCGGCGGGAACGCCGCCTGCAAGGTAGGCGATGATCAGGGCGGCGGTGACCAAGGCTTGCGGCAGCGGCAGGGCGAAGGCCGAAACGGTCGCCACGGCCAGACCGGCGGCGGTCAGGATCGACAGGGTCATGTCGCGCGATTCGTCAGTCATTGGCGGTCCTTTTGGCGCGACCATAGGCGATGGGGCGGACCTGCGCCTCCCCCTGCGACGAAAGCGCGCCGGTCGGGACCGGGGCGGCGGAATTTGCCCTTGACCCCGGGCACAGGCCTGTCCAAACCCCAGACCCATGACCACGGCCTGCCTGCATATCGATCTGGATGCGATCACCGCGAACTGGCGGGCGCTGGACCGCGCCTCGGCTTCGGGGGTGCAGACGGCGGCGGTGGTGAAGGCGGATGCTTACGGGCTTGGCGTGGGGCGGGGGGCGCCGGCGCTGGCGCGGGCCGGGACGCGGCGGTTCTTCGTGGCGGCGGCAGAGGAAGGCGCGGTGTTGCGCACGGTTCTGGGGGCTGGGCCGCAGATTGCGGTGCTGTCGGGGCATGGGCCGGGGGATACCGCGCTGATTGCCGAGGCCGATCTGACGCCGATGTTGAACAGCATCGAGCAGGCGACACGGCATCTGGAGGCGTTGCCGGGGCATGCGTTCGGGGTGCAACTGGATACCGGGATGAACCGGCTGGGGCTGGAAGAGGGCGAGTGGGACGCGATTGCGCCGTTCCTGCTGGAAGCCGGGCCGGAGTTGTTGCTGTCGCATCTGGCTTGCGCCGATGAGCCGGGGCACCCCTTGAATGCGGAACAGTTGGACAATTTCCTGCGGATGACGGAGGGGACGGGATTGCCGCGAAGCCTGTCGGCGACGGGGGGGATTTTGCTGGGGCCGGCCTATCATTTCGATCTGACGCGGCCGGGGATCGGGCTGTACGGGGCGGCTCCGTTTGTGAATGCAGCGCCGGTGGTGGGGCTGACGCTGCCGGTGATCCAGACGCGGATGGTGCGGCCCGGTGAGCCGGTGGGGTACAGTTGCACCTGGGTGGCCAAGCGGCCGTCGTTGATTGCGACGGTGGCGGCGGGGTATGCCGACGGGGTGCTGCGCAGTCTGTCCAACCGCGCGACGGTGTTTGCGGGGGATGTGGCTTGTCCGGTGGTGGGGCGGGTGTCGATGGACCTGATCACGGTGGATGTCACGCACCTGACAGATGTGCCCGAGGTGCTGGAGCTGATCGGGGCGCATCAGTCGGTGGACGATCTGGCCGAAGTGGCAGGGACCAACGCCTATGAGATTTTGACGCGCACGGCGTTCCGGTTGAAGCGCGATTATGCCGAGGCCGAGGCATGAGCGTGATCGCGGGGTTTCTTGCGGCGCTGGGGCGGCCGGTTCTGGGAATGCTGGCGGCATTTGGCCGGGTGACGTTGTTCGCGCTGTCGGCGCTGAGCCATGTGGTGCGCCCGCCGTTCTATTTCCGCGAATTCGGCACGGCCGTGATGCAGATCGGCTGGTATTCGCTGCCGGTGGTGGGGATGACGGCTTTGTTCACCGGCGGCGCCTTGGCGTTGCAGATCTACGCCGGGGGCAGTCGGTTCAATGCGGAGGCGGTGGTGCCGTCGATTGTGGCGATCGGCATGGCGCGGGAACTTGGCCCGGTGCTGGGCGGGTTGATGGTGGCGGCGCGGGTCGCCAGTTCCATTGCGGCCGAGATCGGGACGATGAAGGTGACCGAGCAGGTGGACGCTTTGGTGACGCTTTCGACCAATCCGCTGAAATATCTGGTGGCGCCTCGGTTGTTGGCCGCCGTTTTGGTAGTGCCGGTGCTGGTGGGGGTTGGGGATTCCATTGGCATCATGGGCGGGTGGCTGGTCGGGATTTCGCGGCTGGGGTTCAACTCGTCGGTTTATATCAAGAACACGGTGGATTTTCTGGAGTTCTGGGATGTGGGCTCGGGCCTCGTGAAGGGCGCGGTGTTCGGGTTCATCGTGGCGCTGATGGGGTGCTATTTCGGGCTGAACTCGGGGCGCGGGGCGCAAGGCGTGGGCGAGGCGACCAAGGGCGCGGTTGTCGCGGCCTCGGTGCTGATCCTGGCGGCGAATTATCTGCTGACGGGGGTGTTCTTCTCGGCATGATTGAACTGCAAGGGGTCAAGAAGGCGTTTGGGGCCAACCACGTTCTGCGGGGGGTGGATTTGAGCCTGCCCAAGGGGCAGAGCATGGTGATCATTGGCGGGTCGGGGACCGGGAAATCGGTGCTGCTGAAGTGCATTCTGGGGTTGGTTAGCCCTGACGCCGGGGTGATCACGGTCGCTGGAGAGGATGTGACGCGCGGCGACCGCGATGTGCTGCTGGCCAAGTTCGGGATGCTGTTTCAGGGCGGGGCTTTGTTTGACTCCATGCGGGTCTGGGAGAATGTCGCGTTTCGCTTGCGGCGGGGGCCGCAGGCTTTGCCCAAGGCTGAGGCGAAGGCGGTTGCGGTGGAAAAGCTGCGGCGGGTGGGGTTGAAGCCAAGCGTGGGCGAGTTGTTTCCGGCGGAATTGTCGGGGGGGATGCAGAAACGCGTCGGCCTCGCGCGGGCGATTGCGGCGGAACCCGAGATCATCTTCTTTGACGAGCCGACCACCGGGCTGGACCCGATCATGGCGGGGGTTATCAATGAACTCATCCGCGAAATCGTCGTGGAAATGGGCGTGACGGCGATGACCATTACCCATGACATGACCAGCGTGCGCGCCATCGCGGACCGGGTGGCGATGCTGCATGACGGGCTGATCCGCTGGACCGGGCCGGTCGCGGATATGGATGCAGCACCAGACCCTTATTTGCAGCAGTTCATCCATGGGCGGGCCGAGGGGCCGATCGAGAGTGTCAGGTAGGATGGGTGATTCACCCATCCCTGGGGTGTGAAATCGGCGGATTTCACGCGTGAAATCCTTGGTAGCCCACTGCTTTCAAAATGTTTCGTGTTTTCCGTTTAGGTAGCGTTCACCATGATTTCCCGGCGTTTCGCAGCTGCCGGCGGTGAAGCAGCGGAGCTTCGCACGGTTTTTCTCTCGCCTTCGGGGCTTCGCCCTCAGTCGAGGGAAGTGAGTATTTGGACCACGGTGAAATGCAATTGACCTTGGCCCGGGGTGGCCGGAGGATCGCCCGATGCGCCGCGCCCTGACCTATCTGAACCTGTGTCTGCTGGTGGCCTGGCCGGTGGCCTGGATTGCGCCCTTGATGCGGGCGGCGTTTTTGCCGATCTTCGGGATGAATGAAATCTCGGTGATCTCGGGTTTGCAGAGCCTGTGGGGGACGGATGCCGGGCTGGCGCTGCTGGTGACGTTTCTGGCGGTGTTCGTGCCTTATGTGAAGGTGCTGGGGCTGGCTTTGGTGCAGTTCGGGCTGCTGTCGCGCAAGGTGATGCCGGTGCTGCATCTGCTGGGACGGCTGGCGATGGCGGATGTGTTTCTGCTGGCGGTTTATATCGTGCTGGCCAAGGGCGTGGCGCATACCACCATCGAAGTGGGCTGGGGGCTTTGGGCGTTTACCGGGTGTGTGGGGGTCAGCATGGGGTTGGCTTGGGTGGAGGAGCGGCAGGGGTGACCTGGCATCGGGCGGTGCGTGCGAGCACGCACCCTACCTTGCCGTGACCGCCGTTTGCCTGCATCACTGGGGCATGGCAAAATCCTCTCTTTCCTTCACGTGTACCGGCTGCGGCGCGGCTTATCCCAAATGGTCGGGGCGGTGCGAGGCTTGCGGGGCCTGGAATTCCATTGTCGAGGAAGCGCCGCTGTCAGTGGGGCCGAAGCTGGCGCTTGCCAAGGGGCGGACGGTGGCGCTGACCGATCTGTCGGCGGTGGCGGATGCGCCGCCTCGGCGGCCGTCGGGGTTGGCGGAGTTTGACCGGGTGTTGGGGGGCGGGTTGGTTCCGGCCTCGGCCATTCTGGTGGGGGGCGATCCGGGGATCGGGAAATCGACGCTTTTGTTGCAGGCGACGGCGGCGTTTGCGCGGCAGGGGATGAAGGCGCTGTATTTCTCGGGCGAGGAAGCGGTGGCGCAGGTGCAGATGCGGGCGCAGCGGCTGGGGCTGGCAGGGGCGACGGTGGGCCTGGGGGCGGAGACCAACCTGCGGGACATTCTGACGACTTTGGACGCCGAACGGCCCGGGCTGGCGGTGATTGATTCGATCCAGACCATGTGGCTGGACAATGTGGAGGCGGCGCCGGGGTCGGTGGCGCAGGTGCGCGCGGCGGCGCATGAGATCGTGACCTTTGCCAAGAAGCGCGGCGTTGCGGTCATTCTGGTCGGCCATGTCACCAAGGACGGGCAGATCGCAGGCCCCCGGGTGGTCGAGCATATGGTCGATACGGTGCTGTATTTCGAGGGCGAGCGCGGGCACCAGTTCCGGATTTTGCGGGCGGTGAAGAACCGGTTCGGGCCGGCGGATGAGATCGGGGTGTTCGAGATGACGGGTCAGGGGCTGGCGGAGGTGGCCAACCCCTCGGCTTTGTTCCTGTCGGACCGGGAGACTGGGGCGACCGGCTCGGCGGTGTTTGCCGGGATCGAGGGGACGCGGCCGATGCTGACCGAGGTGCAGGCGCTGGTGGTGCCGTCTCCACTGGGGACGCCGCGCCGGACGGTGGTGGGGCTGGACGGCGGGCGGGTTTCAACGATCCTTGCGGTGCTGGAGGCGCGCTGTGGGTTGTCGTTTGCGGGGCTGGATATCTTTCTGAACGTTGCGGGCGGGATGCGGGTGATGGAGCCTGCCGCCGATCTGGCGATTGCCGCCGCGATCCTGTCGGCCCGCGAGGATGTGGCAATTCCGCCAGAGACGGTGCTTTTCGGCGAGATTTCCCTGTCGGGCGCCCTGCGTCCGGTGGGGCAGACCGAAAATCGGTTGAAAGAAGCCGCGAAACTTGGTTTCACGACTGCCGTGGCCCCCAGCCGCAGCAAGACTGGCGCGTCTCCGGGCATTTCGTTAAGGGAAATGCCTGATCTTGTGACGCTGGTGGGCGAGATGTTTGGCGCAGGCTGATTTGGCGCAGGTTGGCGCGCGGGAGAGACGGATGACGGGTTTCAACCTGGTCGATGGGGCGGTGGCGATCGTGATCGTGCTGTCGGCGATCCTCGCCTATTCGCGCGGCTTCGTGCGCGAGGCGATGGCGATCCTTGGCTGGGTCGGGGCGGCGGTGTTCGCCTTCCTGCTGGCGCCGACGGTGCAGCCGCTGGTCAAGGAAATCCCGGTTCTGAACAAGTTCCTCGCCGACAGTTGCGAATTGTCGATCATCGCGGCGTTTGCGGCGGCCTTTGCGGTCGGGCTGGTGATCGCCTCGCTGTTCACGCCGCTGTTCGCCTCGGTCGTGCAGCGAAGCGTGCTGGGGGGGCTGGATCAGGGCTTGGGGTTCCTGTTCGGCGTGGCGCGCGGCGTGGTTTTGGTGGCGGTGGGCTTTTTGGTCTATGAGCGCGCCATGGCGGCCAATTCCTTCCCGCTGATCGACGACAGCCGGTCGGCCGCGGTGTTTGCGCAGGTGCAGGGCCAGGTCAATGATGCGGTGCCGACCGATGCGCCGAACTGGATCGTGGCGCGGTATAACGAGCTGACGGCCAGCTGCGCGGCCCCGGCTGCTGCGGCAACAGGCACGGCGGCGCCGGCTTCGAACTGATCCACAGGCGCTGTGCCGTGATGCACGCAATCGGGGGTGACACTCCCCGGCAGACGCACTAGATGAAGCGCAGTTTCCCCGTCAACCGCGGAGCTGCCATGCCCCCCTTCTATTCCCACCCTTTCGATGACGACAAGCTGAAGGAGGAATGCGGGATCTTCGGTGTGATCGGCGTGTCCGACGCGGCGAATTTCGTGGCGCTTGGCTTGCATGCCTTGCAACACCGGGGGCAGGAGGCGGGCGGGATCGTGTCGTACGATCCCAACAGCGGCTTCAACTCGGCCCGGCGCTTCGGCTATGTGCGGGACAATTTCACCAAGCGGGATGTGATGGACACCCTGCCCGGCGCGCTGGCGATCGGGCATGTGCGGTATTCGACGGCGGGGTCCAAAGGGGCCACCGCGATCCGGGATGTGCAGCCGTTCTTCGGCGAGTTTTCCATGGGCGGGGCGGCGATTGCGCATAACGGCAATCTGACCAACGCCCATGCCTTGCGGAAGGAATTGATCGAGCGGGGGTCGATCTTCCAATCCTCGTCCGACAGCGAGTGCATCATCCATCTGATGGCGCGGTCGATCCAGAAAACCATTCCCGAGCGGATGAAGGATGCTTTGCGCCGGGTGGAGGGCGCGTTTTCCATCGTCGCAATGACCCGCACCAAGCTGAACGGGGTGCGCGATGCCCTGGGCGTGCGGCCCTTGGTGCTGGGGCGGCTGGCGGATCAATCCTGGGCGCTGAGTTCCGAAACCTGCGCGCTGGACATCATCGGCGCGGAGTTCGTGCGCGATATCGAGCCGGGTGAGATGGTGGTGATCGAGGACGGCAAGGTGATTTCCTCGCGGCCCTTTGGTGCCCCGGCCTCACGGTTCTGCATCTTTGAACATGTGTATTTCTCACGCCCCGATTCGATCATCGGCGGGCGGTCGGTTTATGAAACGCGCCGCCAGATCGGGGTGGAGCTGGCGCGGGAGGCGCCGGTGGATGCGGACCTCGTGTGTCCGGTGCCGGACAGCGGCACCCCGGCGGCGATTGGCTACGCGCATGAAAGCGGCATTCCGTTCGGCATGGGGATCATTCGCAACCAGTACATGGGGCGGACGTTCATCGAGCCGTCCGAAAGCATTCGCAACATGGGGGTGCGGCTGAAGCTGAACGTCAACCGCGCGCTGATCCGGGGCAAGCGGGTGATTCTGGTCGACGATTCGGTGGTGCGCGGCACCACCAGCCGCAAGATCAAGGACATGATCCTGGAGGCGGGGGCGGCGGAGGTTCACTTCCGCATCGCCTCGCCGCCCACGGCCTGGCCGTGCTTTTACGGGGTGGACACGCCAGAGCGGTCGAAGTTGCTGGCGGCGACGATGTCGGAAGACGAGATGCGCGACTGGATCGGCGTCAACTCGTTGAAGTTCGTCTCGATGGACGGGTTGTACCGCGCGGCGGGCGAGGCGAACGGGCGCAACAATGCCGCGCCGCAGTTCTGCGATGCGTGTTTTTCGGGCGATTACCCGGTGATCCCGTCCGACAAGATCGACGAAGGCTTTGAGATGAAGGCGGCGGAGTAGCGCAGGCGCATCTCGTTTGCGGGCAATAGCGTTGGTTTCGGCCTGAATGCCGCTCAAGGCTCTGCGGACGGTATTGCTGAGCCTGTAGTGCATGCAAGCTTCTCTCTCGATCCAAAATGGGTAGATCTGACGCCCGACTATGACCCTTCGGCAAGGGCTTCAGAGCTTGATATCCTCCAGGGTGAAGAACTGGACATGGATGGTTATTCCGTCATCATCGACTGGCAGAGGGGCGGCTTGGCCAAAGCAAGAACGGAATACAACGACGACCGGAAATTTTCCGGCCTGCCCAAGGTTGAACTGGATGAATGCCGGACGGTTTTAATGGTTTTTGAGACACGTCTCTTTGTCACCTGTTTTCTTGAAGACCTCGAGTATTCAGGAATGATGGGGCTTTGCGAAAAGTTTGCTGCCTGGCCAAACCCGAAAAGCTTTGTCGGAGGCAAACAACTGCACCTTCTCGACAGCGACCGATCGGCTGCCTTGGATGAAGAGGTCTTCATGTCGTTCTGGCGCGGCAAGTTGCCACTCCATAGCAGGGAAACGATACATGTATCGTTTATCCAGAATGTCGATCTACCCGCTGCGCCAATCGTAGCTGAGAAGCGTGCCTATCATCTTTCTCAAGTATGATCCGCCATGACTTCCGCCGATGTTGATGCCTATCTTGCCGCCCTGCCCCGGCCCGAGCACCGCGCCGCGCTGGAGGCGCTGCGAGCCCGGCTGAAGGCGCTGCTGCCGGATCATGTGGAATGCCTGAGCTATGCCATGCCGGGCTTTCGCCAGCCGGGTCCGAAGGGCCGGATGATGGCGGGCTATGCGTCCTTCGCCAAGAACCTCGGTTATTATCCACATTCGGGCAATGTCGTTGGTCAATTCCCTGCCGAAACGGCTGGTTTCCAGACCTCGCAGGGTGGCCTGCTGTTCACGCCGGAAAAACCGCTGCCCGAGGACCTGCTTGCCAAGCTGATCGCCGCCCGCCTGGCCGAAATCGCCGCGAAAACCCGCTGAGCCTGCCTTGCCCTTTCACGGAAGCTCAAATATCCCACCGGGGGTCCGGGGGGTGTGAAACCCACCGGCTTTGTCCGCCAGGAGCTGTCCATGCCGAAAATAGCCACAAAGGTCGCGCTGGTGACCGGTGCCTCGCGCGGGCTGGGCGCTGCGCTTGCGCTGGAGCTTGGCGCCAGGGGCTGGCATGTCGTGGCGGTGGCGCGGACCGTCGGCGGGTTGGAAGATCTGGACGACCGCCTGCGCGCCCTTGCGCTGCCGGGTGCCGGCGCCCTGACGCTGGCCCCGATGGATGTGACCGATGACGACGCGATGCGGCATCTGTGCCTGTCGGTCTATGAGCGCTGGGGCCATCTGGACCTGTGGGCGCATGCGGCGGTCTATGCGGCCCCGATGGCTCCGGCAGGCGCGCTGGACCAGAAGGATTGGGACAAGTCCATTGCCGCCAATGTGCGGGCCACCGGCCAGTTGATCCCGATGGTGGAGCCGTTGCTGCGCGCAGGGGGGGGCACGGCGTTGTTTTTCGAGGATGCCCGCGCTGGTCAGCCATTTTTCGGGGCTTACGGCGCGACCAAGGCGGCGCAGATTGCGCTGGCCCGGTCCTGGCAAAGCGAGACCCAGCGCATCGGCCCGCGCGTGGTGATTGCGACCCCGGCGCCGATGCCGACCGCGACCCGCGGGCGGTTCTATCCGGGCGAGGACAAGGCAGCATTGGCGGATCCGCGGAGCGAGGCGGCGCGGATTCTGGCGGCGCTGTGACCGCGCCAAGACCCTGTGCCGCACGATTTTTCAACGAAAAATCACCGAGCGTGATCGGGTCGGCCTGATTTTTCGAAAGAAAAATCATCGGCCGGTCAGGGGTGCAACGCTTCGGCGATGGCGGCCCAGAGCGGTTCGGTCGGCTCGATTCCGACCGACAGGCGAATGAAGCCCGGGCTGACCGCATCACCCCAGCGCGCACGGCGCTCGGCGGCGGAATGAGTGCCGCCGAAGGAGGTTGCCTGCGAAAGATAGCGACAACGTGAGAGGAATTCTTCTGCCTTGTCCTCACCTTCCAGCTCGAAGCTTATCAGGAACCCGAAGTCCGTCATCTGGCGTTTGGCCACGGCATGGGACGGATCGGACGGCAGGCCCGGATAGCGCAGGTGTTTGACGCGCGGCTGCGCTGCCAGCCGGTCCGCCAGAACCCGCGCCGAGGCGCACATGCGCGACAGCCGCACCTCCAGCGTTTCAAGTCCCCGGTGCAGCAGCCAGGCCTCGAACGCCCCCGGCACCGCGCCGGACAGTTTGCGCCATTCAGCCACGCGGGCCATCAGAGCGGCGTCGCGGCCCGAGACATGGCCATACAGGACGTCCGAATGACCAGCGGGGGCCTTGGTGTCGGCGGCGACCACCAGATCGGCGCCCAGATCGAGCGGGCGCTGCAACAGCGCGGTCATGGTGGTGTTGTCCACGATCAGCTTGGCGCCCACCGCATGGGCCTTGCGCGCGGCCAGCGAGATGTCGCAGCAATCGAGACCGGGATTGGACGGGGTTTCGATGAACACCGCCGCCGCGCCATCAAAGCGCGCGGCGTCGACCTCGGTCGTGGCGATCTGCCGGATAGTAACGCCCAACGGCGCCAGGAACCGGTCGGCGAGCAGGCGCGTCGTGTAATAGCCATCCTTGGGCAGGATCAGGGTATCCCCCGCCTTCAGCACCGCAAACAGCGCCGCCGCGATGGCCGCCATGCCGGAAGGAAAGCCGACGACCGTCGCGCCTTCAAGGATCTCAAGCTGCTCTTCCACCTCTTGCCAGGTCGGCATCGCGGCGCGGCCATAGGTGTGGCTGGCGCCTTCCAGTCCCGCCAGATGGAAGGTGGTGGCCGAGGTGATGGGCGGCGAGATCGGATCGCCCTGCCCCAGCCGGGCGGCGCGGTGGTGCAGCATGTCGGCAAAGCGGCGGTCGAGTGTCATCGTGGTCTCCTGTCTCTGGCGTCGCGCGGGGGTTTCACACCCCCGGACCCCCGTGGAGGTATTTGCCCCCAAGATGAAGCTATTCGAGGCGGGAAGGGAAGCCTTCCGCACGCAGATCGGTGTTCAGGAGGTCTTCCAGCAGTTTGGCGATCATTGGCGATTGCGCCTCGCCGCCATAAGCGGCCTTGGCGGCGATGTAGGTCTGGTTGGTCATGGAGGCGAGATCGAGCGGCACGCCGAATTCGCGGCCGAAGCCGAGCGCGAAGCCGAGGTCCTTCAGCGCGAGGTCGATGTTGAAGGCGATGTCATAGCTGCCGTTCAGGATCAGCGCGCCTTCGGTTTCATGCACGAACGAGTTGCCGGAGGAGGCTTTGATCGCGTGCCAGGCTTGCGCCAGGTCCAGCCCGCCGCGCTTGGCCAGCATCAGCGCCTCGGACGTGGCCTTCAGGTGGATGAAGGCCAGCATGTTGGTGATGACCTTGATGATCGAGGACGATCCCAAGGGGCCCATGTGGAAGATCTTGTCGCCCATCGCCTGCATGGCCTTGGTGTGGGTATCGAACAGGTCGCGGTCGCCCCCGGCCAGCATGGTGATCTTGCCCTGATGGGCGAGGTGAACGCCGCCGGTGACGGGCAGTTCCATCATGCGGATGCCCTGTTCGGCGGCGATGACGGCCAGTTTCAGCACCTCGTCCCGGCCGAGCGTGGACATTTCCACCCAAGAGGCGGTTTTCTGCATATGCGGCAGGATGTTGCGCAAGACCCGTTCGGACACCGCCGGGGATGGCAGGCAGGTGATGACATGGTCGACCGAGGCGGCGACCTCTTCAGCACTGGCGGCGCGGGCGGCGCCGGGGACGGTCAGGGCGGGGTTCAGGTCATAGACGGTGACCTGAAACCCGTCCCGGACGAGGCATCCCGCGCAGGCGGCGCCGAGGTTGCCAAGGCCGATGTAGCCGTAGTGCATTGGGGCCCCCTCAGCGGAAATGCATGGGGTATTTGGCGCGGATCGCCAGGTCCACGGCGGGGTCGATCATCGAGGTGGCCTTGGCGAGGATCTCGTTCTTGCGCTTGATCGCCCCGTCCAGCAGCAGGGGCTTGCCGGCCTCGTTCCATTCCTTGGGGCTCATCCGGTTGGCGGTCTCGGGGTAGATGTATTCGGTCTGCATCAGTTTCAGCGTCTGCTCAGAGCCGAGGTAGTGGCCCGGCCCGCCAAGGCAGACCTGCTTCATCGCGTCGATGGAGGTGGTGTCCTCGTTCACCTCGATGCCGCGCACGCAGCGCATGGCTTGACCCAGCAAGTCATCGCCAAGGATCAGGCTTTCGGGGCAAAAGCCGAGCAGGGAGGCATGCATCCCCACCGCCTCGTAGCACATGTTCAGGCCCGCGAGGCCGGCGAGGGTGTTGGTGATGCCCTGCTCCCATCCGGCCTGCATGTCGGGGAGTTTTGAATCGCTGATGCCAGAGGCCGCGCCGCCGGGGAGGTCGTAGAAGCGGTGCATTTGCGCACAGCCGGCGGTCAGCAGGGCCTGTTCGGCAGAGCCGCCAGACATGGCGCCGGTGCGCAGGTCACTGACGAAGGGCCAGGTGCCGAAGATCGCCGGGGCGCCGGGTTTGATGGCGTTGACATAGACGACGCCGGCGAGGCATTCGGCCATGGCTTGCACGATGGCAAGGGCGATGGGGGCCGGGGCGGTGGCGCCGGCTTGGCCTGCTGAGAGCAGCAGCATGGGCATGCCGCGGCGGATGCAATCTTCCATCACCTTGCAGGATTCCTCGGCGAATTTCATCGGCGGGACGACGAAGCAGTTGGAATTGCTGACGAAGGGGCGTTCCAGCCACTTATCCTCGCCGCCCGCGACCATGTGCAGGATGTCGAAGGCCGGGGCGACGGATTCGGGCTCAAAGAACGAGGTGCCGACGTGTTTGGTGGTGGCGGCAAGGCAGGCGTACAACGTGTTCAGGTCCATGTCGCGGTTGTTGATCACATCGCGGCAGACCATGGTGCGCTGGTAGAAGTGGAT
>JANLQT010000527.1:0-2341 GCA_031368035.1 Rhodobacterales bacterium
AGCCGATGCGCTTGGACAAATCCTCCAGCGCGGTGCCCACCTTGCGCTTGTTGTGCATCTGCTGCGCGCCAAGCCGGTTGCGCAAGACAATCCAGTCGATCGGCTTCAGCCCCGCCTGCGCGCGCAACTGACGCGCCTGCCAGACCATTTCCGAATAGATCGACGGGCCCATGACCTTGCCGCTTTCCTGATCGACATGGGCGAGCAGGTCAAAATCCACGAAACTGTCATTCAACGGCGTGATCAGCGTGTCGGCCAGCGAATGCGCCACTTGCGACAGCCGCGTATGGCTGCCGGGGCAGTCGATGACGATGAAATCCGACACCGGCTCCATCGCGGCCACGGCATCGGACAGACGCCGGTCAAACGCATTCTCGCCGGGGGCGAGGGTGGACGGGTCCGCCTCGGGCAGGTCCATGTAGAAGGGCGAGGGCAGGGCCAGCCCCATGCGCGCCAGATAGGACTTCCGGTTCTCGATATACCGCGCGAAGCTTTTCTGGCGCAGGTCCAGATCCAGCGCCCCGACGCGGAACCCGGCGCGCGCCAAGGCGGTGGCCACATGCATGCAGGTGGTCGATTTGCCGGACCCGCCCTTTTCGTTGCCGACGACGATGATATGCGCCATGTGTCCCCGCCCAAGCTTTTCCCCCGCTATAAGCGGAGGATGGCCGAAGGGGAAGCGGTTAGCAGTCTGACCCCGTCAGGATACCGGAGCGTCACAGCGCAGTTGCTGGTCCTCGCACCGCATCTGCGGCCAGTCCATGCGGCCCCAGCAATAGCCCTCGGGCTGGGTGGTCCGGCGCAGGATCCAGATCGGATGATCGCCCGTGTCGGTCCGGCCGGGGTCATCTTCCCAGCGCAGGGTGAACGTGCTGTCGTCCATCGCCAAAAGGTCATAGCGGCGGTCAAATTCCTGCACGCCTTGCGTAGTGGTCCAGGGTGCCTTCCACAGCAGCACCAGATGCGGCGGGTTGAACACGAAATCCATCCGGTGCGGGTTGGACGCGCAGGACCCGGCGGGGTCTGTGGCGCTGCCATAGGTGCCGCGCATGGCATCCGTCAGATCTTGCGCCGAAGCGAGGGCGGGAAAGAGGGCGAGCAGCCATGCGATGCGCAACATGCGCCGAAGATGCGGCAGGCGCCGGGCATGCGCCAAGCAAAAACCGGGGCGTTCACGCAGCCGTGTAAATGCAAAAAGGCGCCCCGAAGGGCGCCTTTGCAGCGGTGCAGTGGGATCAGAACCCCAGACCGGCGTATTTGTTCTTGAACTTCGAGACGCGCCCGCCAGTGTCCATCAGACGCGAGGACTGGCCGGTCCAGGCCGGGTGCGACAACGGGTCGATGTCCAGCGACATCGTCTCGCCCGCCTTGCCCCAGGTGGTCTGGGTCTGGAACGTGGTGCCATCGGTCATCTTGACCGTGATCATGTGATATTCGGGGTGAATGCCAGTTTTCATCTCGGATGTCCTCACTGGGCCTTGGCTTTGTAATTGCTGTCTTCGGAGATCCGGGCGGATTTGCCGCGACGATCCCGCAGATAGTACAGCTTGGCGCGGCGAACCTTGCCGCGGCGGATGACCTCGATCATTTCGATGTTGGTCGAATACAGCGGGAAGATCCGCTCGACGCCTTCGCCGAAGGAAATCTTGCGCACCGTGAAGCTGGCCGAGATGGTCGCCCCGCCCTTGCGCGAGATGCAGACGCCTTCATAGGCCTGCACGCGCGAACGGGTGCCTTCGGTCACCTTGTAGCCGACACGGATGGTGTCGCCGGCCTTGAAATCCGGAATGGTCTTGCCAAGCGCCGCAATCTGCTCGGCTTCGAGTTGTGCGATCAGGTCCATGCCTGTCTCCGTCTTGCCTGCGGTAAGGTCCGCAGAGATGATGCCGCACCAGAGCTCTTGGTCTTCGGGCCGGGTCCCTTGTCTTGCGACAAAGCCCGCCAGAGATGGGGCCTGCTTTTTGATGTCGCCCCCCCTGTCCACGCTGGTCGAAGCAGGCCAGCGCCATGGCCAAAGGGAATCGAGTCCGATGGGCGCAAGGCCCCGGACAGCGGGCGTATAGGCGCGGCGCGGCTTCCGGTCAAGCGAGAAGCGCGCGGGGCGGAACTGCCGCACCGGGGGCCAGCCCCCGGACCCCCGGGCATATTTATGGCTTCGGTGAAATGCGAGTGCCCGAGACCTTGGTTGGCGCCAAGCAACGCCTTTACCTTCGGAACACATCCCCGACACAAGTCCGAGTCAAAACCGCCGCCGCGTTTTCGCCGGGACTGCTGCAGACCACAGCGTTCTCTACCCCTCGCCCCATCACTACGGGAAAAATACTCGGCGGGGGGTTTGGGG
>JANLQT010000781.1:0-2048 GCA_031368035.1 Rhodobacterales bacterium
AAGCTGAAACCCCCGCGCCGGATTGGCGGTGGCGGCGTACAGCGCATCCCATGCGACGAAAAGGCTGGTGACAGCGATGTTGTCAGCCTCGCCAAAGCCGGGTTCGATGGCAATATCCCAGGCGCCGGCGGCGGGGTCGTCACTGACGGCGATCAGCGCTTCGGGTGGATAGACCCGGTCGAGCGCCTCTTCGGTCGTCATGCCGACGGGCAGCGCCCAAAGCGAGCCGCGCCAGGGGGTCAGATCACGAAGGGCGAAGATGCGGTCATCGCCAAGGCCGGGCGGGGCGACCGGATCAAAACGCTTGCCGGTTTCAGACCGCAGAACACGCGCGCCGCGCACCGACATGGTGCCGGCATAAAGGCACGGGGCGGGGTCCGAGGCGCCCTGAAACACCGCCATCGAAACGACACCCTGCGCCGCGGCCAGCACTTCCGTCCGCATCTCGCTGCGCTGGCGCCCGCCGCCGAGACCCGAACCAAGCCAGGCCGCCCGTCCGCGCTGCACCTCGTTCAGTGGCATCAGCGGCGCTTCAAAGGCCATGCGCCAGCGCTTTTTCTCGGGGTCATAAGCGTGGATGCGGCCACGATCCTCGGTCTGGGTGGATCCGGGCGCAGAACTGCCTACAAAGATCTTGCCGCCAAATTCCGCCAAAGCCCCGGCAACGAGGCTGCCGGGATGGCCAAGGCCCGCGACGGCGATCTTGCGAAGGGGATTGCGCGCCATGGCTTACCCGTATCCGAACTGGCGCGCGAGTTTGATCACCGGCGCGGAAAACGTCTCGCCGTCCTTGCCCCATTCCAGCGGGTCATACAGCGACGGCTCCTTGATCCGGGCAAGGCGTTCGAAGTCCAGCTTGGGGCTTTGCAGGAAATTCGGGTCGTTGCCGAAAGGGGCAGTGGGCGGGCCAATATTGGCGTAGACCGAGTTTTCCGGGTGCAACATGGCCTCGATCGCCTCGGGCCCCTTGTCGATGCCGAGCCATTCACTGATTTGCGCCAGATAGAATTGGGGCCGCGCCAGCAGGGTTTCGCCCTTGATCCGCATATACTGCTCGAACGGCAGTTCTTGCGACAGTTCCACGATGTTGCTTTGCGAGGTCAGCCAGACCTTTTCCGGCATGGCGAATTCGGCCGAACCCACAAGGTCGATCATCGACTTGCCGGTGGTGCGGGGGTGCCGGGTCAGATGCAGGAAGCGCGCTTTGGGAAAGAAGCGCGCCATCCGCCGCAGGCTGTCGATCTTCATCGTGGTGCGGGGGGATTTCTCGACCATCATCCTGGGGCCGATCAGGGTCTGGATGTGATCGAACGCCTTGGGTGTGGGCCAGTGCAGCCGCCGCGTGATCCATTGGCGCGCTTCGATCACCGTGGCGTCGGACTGACCGCCCCCTTGCAGTTGTGCCAGAAGCCGAAGCAGACCGGAATTGGGTGCGACGCGGCCATCCAGGTCGAAATTGTCACCAAGCCGATCGCCAGCGGACAGATTGACCTCGGGCAGACCATAGGCCTGCGGGTGCTGTCCCAGCATGCCGCCCACCACCGAGGTGAACGACCGGGGCGGGGCAACAATGAACAACGGCTGAATCATCAGGGGTCCGTCTTGCATGAAACAGGCCCGCCAAGATGGGGCGGGCCTTGCGCATCTTCACCAGCAGAACTGCCGCCGCAATCCCTTAGTTGCCGCCACCGTTCCCGGTCGGGGTCTTGCCGGGCGTCTCTTCGACCACACTGGCATCTTCAACGCCGGTCGGATCGATTTCCTTCAGGCGCTGCTGAAGCTTTTCGATCCGGTCCTTGAGGAAGGCCGAGGTTTGAGCCGGATCGCCGCCTTCGGCCCCAGCCTGACCCCCACCAAAACCAGCTGCGGCCGCGCCACCGGCCTGACCGCCCCGGCCCCTGCCGGCAAAGCCGCCGCCTTGACCGCCGGCAAAGCCGCCACCCTGACCGCCGGCAAAGCCGCCACCCTGACCGCCGGCAAAGCCGCCGCGAGCGCCGCCCATACCTGCGCCGCGCAAGCCGCCGCCAGCACCCAAGCCCGCGCCGCGC
>JANLQT010000015.1:0-1826 GCA_031368035.1 Rhodobacterales bacterium
ACTGCCGGGTGCGATCCGGCAGATCCCAGCCCGCCCTTGTGACGCATGATGCGGAAGACGCTGTCAGGGATGCGATGGCTTTGGATTGCGTTGCCGGTTCCGGTCTTGGCGTGGACAGTGCCGTCGGCCCCGCGCAGCCCACCGCCGCCGAGGGTTTCGCCCGCATGCTTGGACGGGACGGTCTTGTGCGGTTTTCGTGGGCTGCGGTTGAAGTGGAAAATGAACTCGTGCGACGGGGCGAGACGTCCGTTCCAGTCGCCTGGCAGACCCGGCCCCTGATCCCAGACATACCAGCCAAACCGCCGCCAACCAGATGCGCGCATCCATTCCACCCATCCTTCCCAATAGGGCTGCCATTCGCTGTCGCGATGCACGAGGCCAAGATTGACCAGCAGCTGCGCGTGGCCGGTGACAGGGGCCGCGGCGAACACGCCCTGCATCAGCGCATCCCAATCGCCGACCTTTTCCTTCGCCGCGCCATAGTCGCGCTGCTGGGCATAAGGCGGCGAGGTGAACATCAGCGTTGCCTGTTCGCCCCGCATCAGCCTGGCTACGGCGGCTGGATCGGTGGCGTCGCCGCAGCAGAGGCGATGCGTGCCCAGCGCCCACATGTCTCCCGGCCGGGTGATCGGTTCGGCGGGCGGCTCGGGGATGGCGTCAGCCGCATCATCAGAAATCGTCGGGCGGCCGTCGGCATCCGCCAGCAGCGCATCCAGTTCATCCTCGGGGATCCCGATCAGCCCGAGATCGAAATCCTCGGCCAGCAGCGCCTGCAATTCCTGCAGCAACAGGGCATCGTCCCAGCCACCCAACTCGGTCAGTTTGTTGTCGGCGATCCGGTAAGCCCGGCGTTGGGCTTCGGTCAGATGGCCCAGCACGATGACCGGAGCTTCGGCCAGCCCGAGGTGCGCCGCCGCCAGAATGCGACCATGACCCGCGATCAACTCGCCGTCGGCGGCGACCAGCACCGGCACGGTCCAGCCGAACTCGGCCATGCTGGCGGCGATCTTGGCCACCTGGTTGGCGTCGTGAGTCTTGGCGTTGCGGGCATAGGGCTTCAGCTGGGCCAGCGGCCAGTATTCGATGTGCTTGGGCGACAGGGGCGCGTTCATGCCGCGAGCCTTTTGGCCTTCAGGGCGGCAAAGGTTTCGCCGGTCTCCGCCAGCACGGCATTGGCGCCGGTGAATTGCTGCCAGCGCTCGACAGCGACATCGACATAGGCCGGGTTCAACTCGATCCCGAAGCACACCCGCCCGGTGGTTTCCGCCGCGATCAGGGTGGTGCCGGATCCCATGAAGGGCTCAAACACCGCTTGGCCGGGGCTGGAGTTGTTCAGCATCGGGCGGCGCATGCATTCGACCGGTTTCTGGGTGCCGTGCACGGTGGCCGCGTCTTGCTCCTTGCCGGAGATGTGCCAGAGCGTGGTCTGCTTGCGATCCCCCGCCCAATGTCCCTTGCCGGTCTTTTTGACCGCGTACCAGCAAGGTTCATGCTGCCAGTGATAGTCGCCCCGGCTGAGGACGAGCCGATCCTTGGCCCAGATGATCTGCGACCGCACCGCGAAACCCGCCGCCACCAGGCTCTCGGCCACCGTCGTGGCATGCAACGCGCCATGCCAGACATAGGCCACATCGCCGGGGAACAGCGCCCCTGCTTCCCGCCAATCGGCGCGGTCGTCGTTCAGCACCTTGCCGGTGCGTTTGGTTTTGGCAGCACCCGCCTGATTGCGCCAGGACGGATCATATTCCACACCGTAAGGCGGATCCGTCACCATCAGCAGTGGCTTCACATCGCCCAAGAGTCTCCCGACCACATCGGCAGACGTG
>JANLQT010000024.1:0-2981 GCA_031368035.1 Rhodobacterales bacterium
TAACGGGCCAGAATCCCTCAACATCCAAGCAGACTTGCGGGAATCCCCGACTCGTGAGAAACTGCACGCCTCCGCGAGCCTGACCGGCCCGCAAAGTCGCCCGGCACAACGTGACGCCGTGATGACAAATGGGGCTTGGAAATCCCCGCCCGCAGCATTAAGTATCCCCGCACGGTGCTGTGCGCGATTCGTCGCGCGCTGTGCCGTTTTTTCGTCCGAGACGGTGGGTGGCTGCGCAAACGGCCGTAATTCCCCCTGAGACGCGATCAGACCAGATGGACCGTGGCTCTCCACGCCCGTTTGCTCCGTGACCGTGTAGGACTTCGAGCCAGAGCAATCTGGCCCTACTGAGCCGGGGGGCAACCCCCAACACTTGGAGTAAAACTGTGGATAGAGCCCAAAAAGAGGCCGTAGTTGATGAACTCGGCCAGATCTTCGCAAGCTCTGGCGTGGTTGTGGTCGCACACTACGTAGGTATGACGGTTAAGCAGATGCAGGACCTGCGCGCGAAGATGCGCGAAGTGAACGGGTCCGTGCGCGTTGCCAAGAACAAGCTCGCCAAAATCGCCCTTGACGGGAAGCCCGGTGTTAAAATGGGCAACCTGCTTTCGGGCATGACTGTACTCGCTTTCTCGGAAGACCCCGTCGCTGCGGCGAAGGTCTGCGAGGCCTATGCCAAGGGGAACGACAAGTTCGTGATCCTGGGCGGGGCTATGGGCGATGCGGTTCTGGACGCCGCCGGTGTGAAAACCGTCGCCTCGATGCCGTCGCGCACTGAGCTGATTGCTCAGATCGTCGGCATGATCGGGTCGCCGGGTTCGAACATCGCCGGGGCCATTGGTGCGCCTGCTGCGAACATCGCAAGCATCCTTTCGACCATCGAAGAAAAGGCTGCGGCCTGAGCGCTGCTGCCCGATCCCAAGCTTACGTGGGGCGACCGCCTCGCACGTTGGAACCCTTAAACCTGAACGGAACGACAAATGGCTGATCTGAACAAACTCGCCGAAGACATCGTTGGTCTGACCCTGCTGCAAGCGGTCGAACTGAAGAACATCCTGAAAGACAAGTACGGCATCGAGCCGGCAGCCGGCGGCGCCGTCATGATGGCTGCGGCCCCGGCCGCTGCGGCGGAAGCCGTGGAAGAAAAGACCGAATTCGACGTGGTCCTGCTGGAAGCCGGCGCGAACAAGATCAACGTGATCAAAGTCGTGCGGGAAATCACCGGCCTGGGTCTGAAGGAAGCCAAGGATCTGACCGAAGCTGGCGGCAAGATCAAGGAAGGCGTCTCGAAGGCTGATGCCGAAGCCCTGATGAAGAAGTTCGTCGACGCTGGCGCCAAAGCCGAGATCAAGTAAGCGACCCTCGGATGCGCTTCGCATCCTGATTCAATGATGGCTGGACCGGGTTTCCTCGGTCCAGCCAAACGCGTCTTGGAAGAGGCTTTGGCAAAAAGCCGCTTCCCAGGCGCGGACAGGTTCGGGAGCCGCCCGTGGGCCGGGCGGCATGAATAGAACCTGATCCCCCTATTCGCAGAAGCGCTGACCCGTGGCCCGACGGGCGGCAGCTTCGATGAATGAAAGGTGACGACGAACATGGCGCAAGCATATGTTGGCCAGAAGCGCATCCGCCGGTATTATGGCAAAATCCGTGAAGTCCTGGAGATGCCGAACCTGATCGAGGTGCAGAAAAGCTCCTATGATCTGTTCCTGCGCTCGGGCGACAGCGACCGTCCGCTGGACGACGAAGGCATTCAAGGCACGTTCCAATCGGTGTTTCCGATCAAGGACTTCAATGAAACGGCGGTTCTGGAGTTCGTGAAATACGAGCTGGAAAAGCCGAAATACGACGTTGACGAATGCATGCAGCGCGACCTGACCTATGCGGCGCCTTTGAAGGTGACGCTGCGCCTGATCGTGTTCGATGTGGACGAGACCACGGGCGCGCGGTCCGTCAAGGACATCAAGGAACAAGACGTCTATATGGGCGACATGCCCCTGATGACCGGCAACGGCACGTTCATCGTGAACGGCACCGAACGCGTGATCGTCAGCCAGATGCACCGCTCGCCGGGCGTGTTCTTCGACCATGACAAGGGCAAGACCCATTCCAGCGGCAAACTGCTGTTCGCCTGCCGGATCATTCCCTATCGCGGCTCGTGGCTGGACTTTGAATTCGACGCCAAGGATGTGGTGTTCGCCCGCATCGACCGCCGCCGGAAGCTGCCGGTGACGACGCTGTTGTATGCGCTGGGCATGGATCAGGAAGGCATCATGGATGCCTATTACCAGACCGTCGGCTACAGCTATGTGAAGAACAAGGGCTGGATCACCAAGTTCTTCCCGCAGCGCATGTCGGGCACCCGCCCGTCCTATGATCTGGTTGATGCCGCCACGGGCGAGGTTATCCTGAAAGCGGGCGAGAAAGTCACGCCGCGCATGGTCAAGAAGTGGAAAGACGACGCCACGGTCGCTGACCTGCTGGTGCCGTTCGATCACATCCTTGGCCGCTATGTCGCCAAGGACATGATCAACGAGGCAACCGGTGAGATCTGGGTCGAAGCTGGCGACGAGATGACGATGGATTATGACCGTGAGGGCTCGCCCAAGGGCGGTTCGGTCAAAACCCTTCTGGATCAAGGCATTACCGAAGTTCCGATCCTGGACATCGACAATGTCAACGTCGGCCCCTACATCCGCAACACCATGGCGGTGGACAAGAACATGGGCCGGGACACCGCGCTTATGGACATCTACCGCGTGATGCGCCCGGGTGAGCCGCCGACGGTGGAAGCCGCGACGCAACTGTTCGAAACGCTGTTCTTCGACAAGGACCGGTATGACCTGTCCGCCGTGGGCCGGGTCAAGATGAACATGCGTCTGGACCTTGGCAAGGCCGACACCCAGCGCACGCTGGACCGTCAGGACATCGTCGCCTGCATCAAGGCGCTGACCGAACTGCGCGACGGCAAGGGCGAGATTGAC